>JBEAVK010000363.1:0-12434 GCA_041160955.1 Bacteroidota bacterium | reverse complement strand
TGATTGATGAAGTGGATTTGCACCTGCATCCATCTTGGCAGCGTATGGTAGTGCCTCGTTTGTTGGCGGCTTTTCCTAATGTGCAGTTTTTTATTACGACGCACTCGCCACAAGTGTTGAGTAGTATTTCGGAAGAAAATCTGTTTATTATTAAAGATTTTAAAATTCAAACAGGTCAATTTTTTACCGAAGGACGCGATAGTAATGCCATCTTGCAAGATGTTTTTGATCTTTCCAAAAGACCACAAGAAGAGCAATTAATATTAAACCAGTTTTATCAATTTTTAGAGATAAAACAACAGCAACAAGCATTAGAAATACTAGAAAAATTAGAAAAAAAATGGGGGAGTCTGGACCCTGAAATCGTTCGTGCTAACCTTTATTATCAAGATTTGCTGGATGAAATACATTCATAAAGACCATTTAAAAGAACCAATTAGCCTTCGTGAATTTAGGGAAACTACCCCGAATGCTAATTATTTGGGACTCCATGGCGATGTTAAGGAAACACTTCGTCTGATCTTATTAGAAGAGCAAGGATTTTTATGTGCCTATTGCATGGGACGGATTTCGAATGATAGAAATAATATGGAAATTGAGCATTATGTAACTCAGAAAAGACACCTCAATTCTCCTTTTTCAGAGCAAGAACATAAAGATCAAGAGTTAAGGTATTTGAATATGCTAGGTACTTGTAACGGACTTCGTAGTTGTTCAGGTATCCGAGGAAATAAGCCATTAGTAGTTGATCCTAAAAAAACTGATTGTGAGCAACTTGTGAAGTTTAGGAAAGATGGGTCTGCTTATTCTGACGACTTAAATGTTATGAATGATATAGAACAACTAGAACTAAATAAACTAGCCGATGCAAGAAGTGCAGTTATTGATAAGGCTAGAGAAAGATTAAAAAAACACCAAAACTGGAGCAATAATATCATTGAAAAGGAAATAAACAATTGGAAAAGCAAAAAGAAAACACGTTACGGATTGGCATACGAACCCTATTGTATGGCAGCCGTCCACTACTTAGAAAGTAAGAAAAAAAATTAACAATGACCCAGCCCGCACCATACCAACCACACCACAAAGTCCGCATCGTCACCGCAGCCAGCCTTTTTGATGGCCACGATGCAGCCATCAACATCATGCGCCGTATTATGCAAAGCAGCGGCGCCGAAATTATCCACCTCGGCCACAACCGATCCGTACAGGAAATTGTCGATTGCGCCATCGAAGAAGATGTGCAAGGCATTGCCATTACATCGTACCAAGGTGGCCACACGGAATATTTCAAATATATGTTCGACCTGCTCAAAGAGCGCGGTGCCGGACATATCAAGATTTTTGGCGGCGGCGGCGGTACCATCCTCCCCTCCGAAATACAAGAACTGCAAAACCACGGTATTACCCGCATTTATCACCCGGATGATGGCCGTGCCATGGGACTACAAGGGATGATTAATGATGTATTGCAAAAATGCGATTTCCCAATTGGTTTTTCCGCTAATGGCGAACTAAAAACCATACACGACCAACCCAGCGACGAAGCAAGAAACCGTGCCGTGGCGCGTATGATTTCTATCGCTGAAAACAACCCAGAACTCTACGAAAAGGACATAGAACCAACGCTCAAAGCCACCAATAACCTCCAACAAGCCAACGATAATCAGTCGCCTATTTTGGGTATCACAGGAACAGGCGGCGCGGGCAAATCCTCCATGGTGGACGAAATAGTACGTCGTTTCCTCCTCGATTTTCCCGAAAAACACATCGCCATTGTATCCGTAGATCCATCAAAACGGAAAACAGGCGGTGCGCTCCTCGGCGATCGTATCCGCATGAATTCGATCAATAACCCTCGTGTGTATATGCGCTCGCTCGCAACGCGCCAAAGCAACCTTGCGCTATCGAAATACGTGCATGCAGCAGTAGATATCCTCAAAGCAGCACATTACGACCTGATTATACTCGAAACGAGCGGTATTGGCCAATCGGACACCGAAATTATCGACCATTCGGATGTGTCTTTGTATATTATGACACCCGAATTTGGTGCCGCCACACAATTGGAAAAGATCGATATGCTCGATTTTGCCGATGTGATTGCGATCAATAAATTTGACAAACGCGGTGCCCTCGATGCCCTGCGCGATGTGCGTAAACAAGTACAACGCAACCGCAACGCCTGGGACGTGGCCACCGACGAAATGCCTGTTTTTGGGTGTATCGCCAGCCAATTTAACGACCCGGGGGTTAACCAACTCTACGGTCGAATTATCCATTTATTAAACGAAAAATGTGGCGCCGATCTAAAATCTTCGTTTGTGGCCACTGGCGAAGTTTCGGAAAAAATCTATATTATTCCACCCAATCGTACGCGTTACCTTTCCGAAATTAGCGAAAATAACCGTAAATACGACGATTGGGCCGATAAACAGGCCAAATTGGCGCGCAAATTGTTTTCCTTACAAAATGCCATCGAAATATTTGAAGGGAAACCCGCTGCTGCGGATACAGTAGCCGTGTTACAACAGCAACTCAATGAATTTCGTAAAGACCTAGATGGCGACAGTCTGCGGATATTAGAGGGTTGGCAGGAAAAACGCCAACGTTATACCGCCGATGAATACGTCTATAAAGTACGCGACAAGGAAATACGACAAAGTAATTTTACCCAAAGCCTTTCGCATACCCGTATTCCGCGTGTATCGTTGCCTAAATTTGAAGATTGGGGCGAAATCATCCGTTGGTGCTTGCAAGAGAATGTCCCCGGTGAATTTCCTTATACTGCCGGCGTATTCCCGTTCAAACGCCAGGGCGAAGATCCTACGCGCATGTTTGCGGGCGAAGGTGGCCCGGAGCGCACCAACCGGCGGTTCCACTATGTTTCTTTAGGGTTACCGGCGGCACGTCTTTCCACGGCGTTTGATTCCGTAACGCTGTACGGCGAAGATCCCGATTACCGCCCTGATATTTACGGTAAAGTAGGTAATTCCGGTGTATCGGTCTGCTGCCTCGATGATGCTAAAAAACTGTATTCCGGTTTTGATCTTTGCAACCCCAAAACCTCGGTATCGATGACCATCAATGGCCCAGCGGCTACGGTTGCGGCCTTCTTTATGAATGCAGCCATCGACCAGCAATGCGAGCAATATATCCGCGCCAATGCGTTGGAAGCCACCGTGGAAGCCAAATTACACGAAAAATACGAACAAAACGGCCTGCAACGCCCACAATACCACGGCGAATTACCAGAAGGCAATAACGGCCTCGGTCTAATGCTGCTCGGTATCACCGGCGATGAGGTGCTGCCTGCCGATATATACAACGAATTAAAAAACAAGGCGTTGCAATCGGTACGCGGTACGGTACAAGCCGATATTTTGAAAGAAGATCAGGCGCAAAATACCTGCATTTTTAGCACCGAATTTAGCCTTAGGGTGATGGGTGATGTGCAGGAATATTTTATCAAAAACAAGATCCGTAATTTTTACTCGGTGTCTATTTCTGGGTATCATATTGCGGAGGCTGGCGCCAATCCAATCTCTCAATTGGCCTTTACGCTTGCCAATGGTTTTACTTTTGTGGAATATTATAGGAGTAGAGGGATGAATATCGACGATTTTGCGCCCAATCTTTCCTTCTTTTTCTCCAATGGTGTCGATCCTGAATATGCTGTGATCGGTAGGGTAGCGCGCCGTATTTGGGCCAAAGCCATGAAGCGGATGTACGAGGCCAACGAGCGCAGCCAAATGCTGAAATACCATATCCAAACTTCGGGTCGTTCGTTACACGCGCAGGAGATTGCCTTTAACGATATTCGCACCACATTGCAGGCATTGTACGCTATTTACGACAACTGCAATTCGCTACACACCAATGCTTACGACGAGGCCATTACCACGCCCACGGAGGAATCGGTGCGACGCGCCATGGCGATCCAATTGATTATCAACCACGAATTGGGTTTGGCCAAAAACGAAAATCCAAATCAAGGGTCGTTTATTATCGAAGAATTGACGGATCTGGTAGAAGAAGCGGTGTTGCTGGAATTTGACCGAATTACCGAACGCGGTGGCGTGTTGGGTGCAATGGAAACGATGTACCAACGCGGTAAAATACAGGAAGAAAGCCTGTATTACGAAACCCTCAAACATACTGGCGAACTACCTTTGATCGGGGTAAATACGTTTCTTTCCAAAGAAGGTTCGCCTACGATACTGCCATTAGAAGTGATCCGTGCCACAGAAGAAGAAAAAGAGGCGCAAATTATTACTTTACAGCAATTGCATACAACGAATGCCCACAAGGCACTACAGTCGCTCCGACGGTTACAACATGCTGCGATCCATAACCAAAATTTATTTGCAGAATTGATGGAAGCAGTAAAAGTGTGCTCTTTAGGGCAGGTGACTAATGCGTTGTATGAAGTGGGGGGGCAGTATAGGAGGAATATGTAAGGAGCATTTTTAATTCAAATTTTTTAGTAAATTAGATCTTTAAAAACTTGCAATGTAAGTATTTGGACACAATTAATTGCATAATTGAACGCAGGTATTTTTCGGCTAGATGAGCCATTTTTAAGGCGGATAGCGGGCACTATCTAACGAAAAAATGGGAAAGTATAGGCGGAAAAGACCAAGTTCAAAATGCTAATTAATTGTGTCCAAATACTTAAGTATAAAAAACTTAATTTTGCATTAAATAACGAGTTTAAATTATGAATATACCTGCAAATCTAAGCCCATACTGGGTATTGTTAAAAGATTTAAGTCCTAAGGAAAAACTATCATTGATAGAAATATTGGCTAAATCTATTCAATCTGGGTCGGATACCTCCAAGAAAGGTAATAAGAAAATTAAGTCGCCTAATTTATTAAGATGCAGGTGTATTAGAATATTGGATTGTGTCACCTATAGAGAAAACTGTTCAGGCTTGGGTATTGAATGAAGAAAAGAAGTATATTGGTTTACAACCTTTGGTGGAGGATGATGTGTTTTCTACGGCAATTATTCCAGGTTTGGTGATAGATATGAAAGAAGTGTTTTTGGATTAATGGCTTTTGAAAAAAAATACCCACATTTCCGAAACTTTACATAAGTTTGCGCCAGTTAATTTATCCATGAATTTGTAATTTTATTTATTTTTCATTCCTCAGTATTTCATTTTTCTAATGAAGTGCTTTTAAACAAAACACCCTTATTAACATGGCATTTTTCGACTGGAATCAAGCAATACCAAATATTCCAAATGAATGGCGCAGTACCGAAGGCAAAGGCATAAAAATTGCAATCCTTGACTCGGGTGCTAATTTGATCAATCCAACGCTCCAACACTTGGATCAACCCGGTCATAAATTCAATGTGGCCCGTCCCGACTATAATTTGAGTACTGCTTTGGCAGCAGGCGGTGGCAATGATTCGGTATTGGATCAAGCCAGTTTTGGCGAAATGCACGGCACTGCTTGCCTCAGCGTATTGGCCGGCAAACCAGAAAGTAGTTCCAATGGGATTAAAGGAGTAGCACCACAAGCCGAAATTTATATCATTAAAATAATGGATTCTGCGGCAATGTACCGAAAGGGATTCATCCTTGATGCCATAGAATTGGCACTCAAACTTAAAGTGGATGTAATTACTTGTGCAGTTTTGCCCTCTTTTTCGGGTACTTATACCGAAGGTCGTAAAGATGTGATTTTTAATCAATTGCGTAATTCAAATACGGCTTTAGTAACTACATTAATTAATACAACACTCACCGACACGCTTGTTCGTTTGCGTTTCCCTTCCGATCAGCCAGAGAGTATTGTCACTGGGGTTGCGCAAGTTCCGGTATTGAACTCCAACCCATCTGCCGATTTACTTTTTGATAAAATTAGTTTTTTGACACCACCTGTGCGTACCGGTTCGTACCGAGTAATGGCCGCCGAACCCTATCCGCTTACTACATTGTCGAGTAGTGTGACCACCACAGCCTTGGCGGGTGTTATTGCTTTAGCGATGAGTCATTTACAACGCCGCCCCAATAGAGATGAACTCATTGCGTTATTAACCGATGCTTTTGGTCAAAGTTTTAATACGGCTCAAATGATCCAGCAAACCGCGCCCGCATTTTATCATAAATAATTGATTGTAATTTTTTTTACAAATTTTTATTTTTATCAATCATCATTGTAAAATACCTATTGCAGATGAAAAATATAATTTATTGTTGCTTTTTGGCCATTGTTGCTTCGTTCCCCCTGCAAGCACAAAACAATACTAACTTATTGGAACTGGCACATCAAATTGCAGATCCATCGCTTTTGTTTATAGAGGAAAACCAAATGGCTTTAAAGACAGCAGATGGCGCAACCTCTGTATATCTGCCCTTGTTGCGAAGGGCATTGGGTACACCTAATGATACGAATGTAAGTCAAATATTAGATCGTATGAGCGGTAATCCGTTTATCAGTAGGGGAGGTGGAGATCCATCACTCATTTGGGTACTTGCAGATGCGCAATCGCTTGGATCATTTAAAATGAGCTCAGTCGCAACACATGTTGCAACACCTGGTGCTAAAGTGACCACAGTTGCCGATGGCATTGCCAAATTTCTAGTAAATCGTGCCAAAGAAGAACTCACTATCTCCTTTTTTAAGCAATTCAAAGAGGATTTGGACAATGATAAAAGGATTGGAATGTTGTTTCCAAATACAACCGCCACATTGATGTTGGTGGACGACCAAATTTATCAGGTGAGCAGGTATTTGGAAGCATTACGCGAAAGTTTTATCCGCGATTTCAAAGTAATGCCCACGAATTTGAATTCCTACCTAAAGAGCAATGCTATTGTCAATAACCCAGCCCTCCAATTGTTGGCCGAAGAAGCCTTGGAACTTTCCCAAAATATCATTGACGGTGCATCTCCCGAAGATATTATCGATTATTTGGCCTATAAAGGCCCTGTGCAGCAGCCTAATCGAATTATGAACCTTACTGGAGCAGCACCGAATCAGTTTACCAATATGGCTGCGGGTTTTCAATCCGTTGGGCTTATTTCTCATTCGCTTTATGCCAGTACAGGTGGTTATTTAGATCCGGGGCTTGTTTCTGAATATTTGAGGGATAGAAATACACGTATTGTATATCTCGGATTATTGTGGCAGCACAGTGCGGATATCAAGTTTAGTGATGGTGTGAGTTTGCAATCATACCTGGGCAAATTGGCCATTGATACTAAAATGGCCGAAGATTTTGCTCAATTACTCACAGAATTTGCACAGAATGGTGAAAAAGCAGAGAAAGCAGCTATCTCCAGCAGGTCACAAAAGGACGAAGAAGGAGGTGCCGGTTATGCACCTTATTATCAGTTCTTTTCGGCGTTGCTTGATCTCTTTGAAGTAGGCGTAGAAGTAAAAGCGACCTTATCTGGTATCCAAAAAAAATCGGCTAGTTTGGAAGATTCCCTCTTTTTGGGTATTCGCCACCTCAACGACCTTAATTTCGATATCCGCCAAAAGCATTACGCAGCAGCGATCAATGATCTGATGTTCGTACTTCGGATTTTCTTCCCAGATATGGATAAAGATACCCGCAAAAGAATATTTACTTATGGTCAATTTATGGCTACCGTAGCCACTTCTCAAACCTCTGATGAAGTAGCGGCAGCCATAGAAGCGGTAGCATTGCCGCCGGGTAGTTCGAGGGTGAAAAAGGAAAACTATTTCTCTGCCGCCATCAATGCTTATACTGGTGGTACTGTCGGTTACGAAACACTGACCAATAATGCAGGTAGTACAGTGCTTGCACTTTCGGCACCTGTTGGCTTTACGGTAAGTTGGAAACTAAAAGATAAAAAAGACAGAGCAAATGGGAAAAAGCGCACACCGGGCAGTTTTAGTTTTTTTGCGCCCATTATCGACGTTGGTGCATTGGCGGCTTATCGTTTGAATGACCCTAATAGCAACGATTTACCCGAATTAGCGTGGAGTAATTTATTGTCGCCAGGTTTATACGGTGTATATGGTTTTGGTAATGATCTGCCCATTTCTTTGGGATTTGGCGCGCAAAGAGGCCCTAATTTAAGAGCAATTAACACAGGATCACAAACCACAGAAGTAAGTGGTTGGCGGTACGGCGTATTCTTCTCGGTGGATATACCAGTGTTTAATTTGTATGTGCAGGGAAAAAAACAACGCGATTAGTGGTTTGCATAGACTACTTTAATATTTAAAATTAAACGTTTAGTATTTAAAATTAAAAAATTTTCAAATATCCACTAATAAAATTGGCTTATTGTCGGTATCTCTAACCTGACAATAAGCCAATTACTATTTTTAAAACGATTAAAATAGTTAAGCCGGCACCGCCAACAAAGTAGCGCTCGTAGCATCCACCACCCTTACCATCGTATAATCGCCCGGTTTAAGTCCCTCTGTTTTATCAAACACACACATCTTATTTTGGGTATTGCGACCACAAAACTGTGCATCTGATTTGCGGGAATTACCTTCAATCAATACCTTAAAAGTCTTTCCAATCTCGTTTTTGTTGTGCTGAAGACTGATCGCGTTTTGTAAACGGATAATCTCTTGTAAGCGGCGTTTTTTTACCAATTCTGGCACATCATCGGGGTATTTGCGTGCAGCAAGTGTACCCGGACGCTCCGAATATGCGAACATATACGACATAGAATAGTTGGCATATTCGATCATTGAGAGCGTATCTTGGTGCTCTTCCTCTGTTTCACTGCAAAAACCGGCGATAATATCACTAGAAACGGCGCATTCCGGTACAATACGACGAATAGCCTCAATACGGTTCATATACCATTCGCGGTCGTAAGTGCGGTTCATTATTTCCAATACGCGGGTATTGCCCGACTGCACCGGCAAGTGGATATATTTACAAATATTTTCGTGTGCACTCATGGTTTCAAGCACCTTATCTGTAATATCTTTTGGATGGCTTGTGCTAAATCGGACACGTAAATCAGGGCTAATTTGCGCCACCAAAGTCAGTAGATCGGCAAAGTCGATATGTTCGTTGGTTTCCGGATTGTCCCATTTATAGGAATCCACATTTTGTCCGAGCAAAGTTACTTCGCGGTAACCATTTTTGAACAAATCAGTAGCCTCGGCTACAATACTGAACATATCGCGTGAGCGTTCGCGTCCGCGGGTGAACGGCACTACACAAAAAGAGCACATATTATCGCAACCGCGCATAATGGAAATGAAACTAGAAATTCCATTACTTTCCAAGCGCACCGGATTAATATCGGCGTAGGTTTCTTCGCGGCTCAAAAGCACATTTACCATTTTGCTACCTTCTTCTGCGCCACCGATAAGGTTGGGCAAATCGCGATAAGCATCGGGGCCAACCACAATATCCACCAATTTTTCTTCCTCCAAAAATTTCTTTTTGAGGCGCTCGGCCATACAGCCCAATACGCCCACCATCGTACCCGGACGCTCCTTTTTGATGGATTCAAAGGATTTTAAGCGTTTTCTGACGGTTTCTTCTGCTTTTTCGCGAATGGAACAAGTATTGATCAAGATCAAATCACTTGCTTCCACATTGCGTGTAGGCATATAACCAATCTCGCCCAAGATGGACGCAACGATCTCCGAATCGGAGAAATTCATCTGACAACCGTAGCTTTCGATATAAAAATATTTCATACCGGGGATCAAGTCTTCCGCCTGCGTAGGCTTGAAAAAAACGGCTCCTTGGTTCGCCTCGTCTATCGTTTTTATACCTGGAATGGTTGGATTACTATCGTATAACATGCCTGTTTTTTAATTTGAGGCGCAAAAGTAAAGGAAATTTTTAAAAAAAGTACTACATTTAATTCAAAATCAATTGAATCATGTACATTTGGGCGTTCAATTTGAATTGTATTTTTTCAGATTACGCAATTTCAACCATTTATAATAAGTTGATCCTTAAATGAATTCGAGATTTATCCCTGTTGCCGCATTTGCTTTGTGGAGTATCGTTTGCTGGCGTTGGTACGTTTGTGGTATTAAACAACAATGTGGCGAAAAAGACATTGCCGCCGCTACTGCTATTCAAACCGACCCAAATACGGCCTCATCTGCCTCATTGGATACCTTTGGGCAAGCCGCGGCTCAAAATGCGATTGAAGCCGACGGTCAGGCCAGTACTACGACTACTGCGCCTAGCACAACTACTCCTTCTTCCAATGCCTCAAGTTCAACTACCCAAAACGCATTGACAGACGATATAGATGCTGCTCAAGTCGTGGCTGTGGCCGATCACGTATTGATCCATTTTCCGTATGGCTCTACCCGCCGTGTGGATGACGATGCCATTGACGGCTATCTGAGTGAACTGGCCAGTGCGCTCCAAGCCTCGGGTGGAAAAGTAACCCTGATTGGGCATACTGATAATATTGGCGATCCGGCCTCCAACAAGGCGATGTCTTTGGAACGTGCTAAACATATCCGGGCATCCTTGGTTAAAAAAGGTGTATCCAGTAAACAAATAATTGTAAAAGGACTAGGAGAGTCTAAATCTATTGCCTCCAATGATAATCCGCGTGGCAGGTACAAAAATCGCAGGGTAGAAGTGCGGATCAATAAGTAATGCTACTCACTACTTTATTAGAACATCGTAAATTGAATAAATAATAATTATGTTTCAACAAGATATCACTACTGGTCCAGGCACTGGTACTTTTGCATCTCATACCTTCGAAATACTCATCATGCTCTTAGGTGCCTTTTTATTAGGGCTTTGGTTCGGTTGGGTACTTTGGAACAAATACAAACAAGCATTTGATAAATTGCGCTTAGAAAACGATGGCCTACAAGCCTCAATTGCTACGCTCAATGCAGATTTAGGTGCCCTAAAAACAAGGGTGGGCGCATTTGATAAAGAGCGCGACGACCTTGCTGCCCGATTGGCTTTTTCAGATAAAGAAAATGTTGACCTGCGTATTAAATTGGCTGCTTTACAAACAGATATTGCCGAATTAGTCACCGAAAACAGGCAGTTGGAAACTGAAGTAAGCCTCCATACGGGCGAAACGGCTACCATTGATCTCAATGCCAATGCAGCACCCATTATTACCGAAATAGAACCAGCACCAACACCCGATCTCGCTTCCATTACTGAAGATGATACCTTGTTGGATACCGAAACCTCTGGTAATGAACTCGTTATTGATTTATCGGTGGATACTGCTGCCGATGACCTGACCGAAGCACCAGTTGCGGCATTCGAGGCAGAAATAACGACACCATCTACAGACGAAATAGTTGTTGCCAACGATCAAGAAACGGTAGTAATTGCTCCAATGAACTCGTTGGATGCTGCCGATGTACCAGAACCGGTTATGACTTATGATGATGAGCATTTCCGATTTGTGATGCAAGCACCAGAAGAGGTGGAGCAATCGTCTGTTGCAAGGTCTTTGTCCGCACCTCTTGAGTATGAGCCATTCTCGGATGCTTCGTACGAAGCACTTTCCCGCTCGATTGTTGCGCCGGATGGTGGAGATGTTATCCCACATACAGACGACGATACGGACACAACTGCTGCTGTGAGTGCATTTGTGCCATTGAAACAAGACGATTTAAAAATAGTAGAAGGTATCGGGCCTAAAATTGAAGAATTACTCTTCAAAGCAGGTATTCATACCTATAGTGAACTGGCTGCTGCGCCAGTATCGCGCTTAAAAGAAATTCTTGCAGAAGCCGGCCCTCGGTTCTCCATGCACGATCCAGGTACATGGTCGGCGCAATCGCTGCTGGCCGCCAACGGTGAATGGGAAAACTTAAAAGCGTACCAAGGTTTCTTGGACTCGGGTAAAGCACCTAGTAAGAAATAAATGATTTAAAATAGTATTGAACATAAAAAAATAGCGTTTGTGACTTCAAGTTCTAAACGCTATTTTTTTGTTTGCTTTTATCGTTCTTTTATTTGCTCATAATGAGCGGATCTACTATAGGTGGATAATTCCACATAATTTTATGACAAATGTTAATGTTAGCGATTTTATATACTAGTTAATGATTAGTTGTTACATTTGCGTATTAATTTTAAAGCAAAGCAATCATGTTCTTTAAAAATATACTTTTAACCAACTCAGTACGCAAATATTGGGACAAAACAACAATTTTATGCAAAATTCTTATTTCTTTTTTGTTCAAAAGAAAAGTAGTTTTTTTTCAAAAATTATTAGAATTTTATTCTGCTTTGGGGTTGGGGTACTCGTATATCGGCCTGAATTAACAGACCAATGCCGAACTGCTACGGCTACTTTGACTCATGATAATAAAGATAGGGAAAAAACTACTTCTCAGTGTATTGATAAAGTTACTTTGGAAGACTTAAGTATCACATTAATCGCTGCTCCCGAGTGTATCCCAACAATTATTCCAATCCTGCCCAATCCCATTTGCGCGTCCAAGGCAGTAGGTGGT
>JBEAVK010000361.1:0-16671 GCA_041160955.1 Bacteroidota bacterium | reverse complement strand
CTAAACCCGCATCCGCTCCACTTTTACCCGCCACATGACTAACAAACTGATGACAAAAAATACGGCGAGTGCCATAACGCTGTACCGCATATTGCCCGTCATTTGTTCCACTATGCCAAATACAAAAGTGCCCATTACCGTAGATATTTTGTCCATTACATCGTAAAAACTAAAATAAGAAGCGGTATCGTGGGTGTCTTTGGGCAAAAACTTAGCATAAGTACTCCGTGCTAAAGATTGGATACCACCCATTACTAGCCCAACAGCACTGGCCAAAATATAAAACTGCGGTCCATTGGTGACCATCGAGCCGACAATACAGATACCCGTCCAAATCAATAGCATCACCATAATAGATGTTTTGTTGCCTAGGCGTCCAGATACGTGTGCAAAAAGTTCTGCGCCGCCAATGGCTACGATTTGTAAAATCAGGATAAGATAGATCAGGTGTGCGGTGTCAAAACCCAATTCCTTTTCTGCAAAAACAGCGGCAAGAAAAAGTACCGCCTGTACACCGGCATTAAAAAAGAAAAATGCCGCTAAGTACGATAATGTATTGGTATCGCGCTTTACAATACCCCATACTTTGCGTAGTTCTGAATACCCTTTTTCCATAGCACCATCGGGCATATCGCCTTTGGTATCATTGGGTAAGCGGCGTAATGGAATTTGAGAAAAACCGATCCACCAAAGCCCTACCATCACAAATGCGGCAGGAATGGCTTTGGCCTCCTCGGAAAAACCAAAAAATGCAAACTTTTTGATGACAATAAGATTGGTTATCAGTAGAATAACGCTTCCAATAAATCCGTAGGTAAATCCTTTGGCCGATACTTTATCGTATTGATCTTCGGTGGCGATTTGGGGCAAAAACGAATTATAAAAAACAATACCACCAGCAAAGCCAATAGTCGCCAAAATAAAACCGGTAACCCCTACCCACATGGTTTTCTCGGAAGTAAAAAACAGAAGCGAAATACAGGCTAATGAACCCAAAAGTGTAAAAAAACGCAGAAATTGTTTGCGCTTACCACCTATATCGGCGATACCCGACAACAATGGGGAGATAAATGCAATAATTAAATAGGCTAAAGAAATACACCATGAATACAGGGTGCTATTAGAAATACTCCCGCTGCCAATCTGGATACGGTCGGGAGTATGAGCGGCAAAATAACCGGGAAAAATGGCAACTGTAATGACCAGTGCATAAGCACTATTGGCCCAATCAAAAAAAGCCCACCCTCTAATGGTATATGGATTATTTTTGACGATAGGTTGTGTTGGTTCGTTCATTGTATCTGAATGTGTTGTACAAAGGAACGAAGATAGGGCGGTTTTCTAAATTTCCAATACAAACTATGGTATTGTTTCATTATCTTTAAAAAGAAGGGGTAATTAGTTGCATGTTTCGTTAACTCAACGACTCCTCTTATAAGCCAAAAGCCATCTTTAGGGTATCGGGTAAAATCGGTTTGATCAAAAAATCGGTAACATTGGGATATGATTTCGCACGGTTGCGGTCGGCATCAGCAATAGAAGAGCTGACGATAAAAATAAGAATTTTCTTCGTTATTCCATCTGCTATTTTGTTAAATTCATCCATAAATTCCCATCCATCCATATTAGGCATATTGATGTCTAAAAAAATAACATCGGGCAGTTCGGCCTTATCAACGATTATTTTTTTTATCGTATTGAGCGCCAAGTCACCATCCAAAAACGGTAAAATACGATCGGTTATTTTTAAGTGGTTCAATGATTTTGTGGCAAAAAACTGATGAATATTATCATCATCTACAATCCATACACTTTCAAATTTACTCATATAATATGTATTTTAAAAGTAGTACCAATATTGGGTTCGCTTTCTACCTCAAGGGTGCCACCTATTGCTTCTACTTGGTTTTTGCTGATAAATAAGCCCAGTCCTTTGGCATCTTTATTGCCGTGGAAGGTTTTGTACATCCCGAATATTTTATCTTTATTTCTTACTAAATCAATACCAAGTCCATTATCTGAAATACTTAAAATCATTTTACCATCCTGCTCCGAGAAATATTTGAACTCAATAATAGGCAACCGATCGGGATGGCTATACTTCAGAGCGTTAGAAAGCAGGTTGAGTAGAATACTTTCGAGGTATGCGGGGTTATAGTTGACGGTTATCTCTTGCGGGATATAGTTATGGATGGTTGCTTTTTTGAGGTAAATTTGTTCGCTCAATACTTGTCTGGCGCGTTCCACATATTCATAGAGCGGTAGTTGTTCGGTCACCAGGTTGATATTTCTTTGGATAGAAACCACTTCATTGAGATCGTATAACGTATCATCCAGTCGGCTGGTGACGCTACGGAGGTGCTCAAACATTTCTGCTCGCTCTTTTGGCGAGGATGCGTTTTCGAGAAAATCAAGGATAGTTTTGATATTGCTCGTATGCGAGCGCAGGTTATGCGATACAATATAAGAGAAATTGAGTAACCTTTTGTTTTGTTCTCTTACTAGATCTAAGGATATGGAGAGGTCAGTATCCATTTTTTTCCTTTCATTATTATCAATAAACCCAGTAAAGAGCATTCGTTCGCCATTCAGGTTAATTAAACTGGTATAAACAAGTCCATAATTTACCTGTCCATTCTTTGTTCTAAGAGCGAGTTCCAGACCTTCTACTTTACCATTTTTTGTCATACCCTCTAAGATCAGGTTGCGATCATCGGGATTAAGGTAGAAATTAGCTACTTGTTTTCCCAGCACATTCTTTATATCCATACCGGCCATTTCTGCTGCTTTTTGATTGGCCATCACAATTTTTCCATCCTCAATTTGAGTAATAATAAGTGCAATAGGCGAAAAATTAAATACATCGCTCAAAAGTTGTTCATTGCGTAAGAGGGCTTCTTCGGCCTTTTTACGTTCTCTAATATCTATGATACCGGAAAACAATGTTTGTTTACCATACATCATCACTATTTCCGAAGAAAGCAAGCAGGGTGTTATTAACCCCTCCATATTTTGTAGTTTTAGTTCAAGGTTACGGACATGCCCATTTCGAGATAATTCTTGAATAATATTGGCTCTTTCGGTTGGGTCACAATAAAAATCTAATGTGGAGCGTGTTTTAAACTCGGATATCGGTGCACCGATCAATTTTTCCAATGCCTCATTCACCATAAGAATTGCCCCATCCTCTACATTAGAAATAATAAGTGGCACTGGTGCAAAATTAAAAATATCGCGTAGCAATTGTTCACTTTCCTTAAGGGCAGTTTCTGCTCTTTTCTGCTCTGTAATATTGCGGATTACACATACAATTTCGTCTTTAGTAGTGTTGACCATCCGCGCTTCAAACCATTCCAATCTGGAAGGTTCTAGCGGGAGCGAATACTCAAACGATACTACTTCACCTGTTTTTTGGGTTTCTTCTATTTTTTCATAAATAATGTTTGTCAGTTCGGGTGGCATCACGTCACCTACTTTCATACCGATCAATTGATCCTGCGGAATCAATAGGTCATTCGTATTATTAGCGTGGCAATAGGTGAACTCATAAGATTGGTTAAAACGCAGAACAATATCAGGGAAAGTGGAAATAATGGATTGTAAATCGCTTTGTGCAAGGCTGGCAGATTCTTCCGCCAGTTTCCTTTCCGTAATATCCTGAATTACGCCATTTAAGGTAACTGATATATCGTCTTGGCTACGGTTCAATTCACCAAATACAGAAATCCAGCGTTGCTCGCCATCTAATGGTCTTACTGTAATAAAGTCTTCGGTAAACCGCCCACCAATTTGCATTATTTCCTGCAAACGATTCCATATTTTTAATTGAAATTCAGGCAGAATATGCCCCAAACAGTGTTCTACGGTTTTAGGAAGATCGGGGTCTAGTCCTAAAATATCGTCAAAACTAGGCGATGATACAATCGAATTGGTGTGCATATCCAATACAAAATAGCCAATTTTGGCTACTTTTTGGGTTTGTTCCAGTACCTGTCGGCTATAGATCACCTCTTTATTGATGTCTCTTTGCTCTGTAATATCTGTAAAATACCAAACATAATGGGTAATTCTGCCATAATTGTTTTGTGTAGGAGCAACCCGTAAAAAGCACCAAAAAGATTTTCCGCTTTTTTTACGCAATCGAAGTGTCGTTTCATAGGACACACCATCTTTCATTTTTTGATATACCTGCCCCATCAATACTTCGTTTTCGTCCGTTTCTGTACCGCACAATAGGCTAATATCCTTCCCTTTAATTTCGTCTTCCGTATAGCCGCATATTTTTGTAAATTCAGCATTGATACAAAATATGGGTGCTGAATTGGTTTTAAATTCAGTTAGAAGAATACCTTCCTTGGCACTTTCAAAAATATGGCGTTTTACACGGTAATTGTCGGTGGCTTTAATTTTTTCTGTGACATTATACAAAATAACGATAACGTGGCTTAGTTTGCCATCCTCATTGAAATCGGGAAAAGCATTCACTTCTACCCAAATCGTATCTCGCTGATCGGGGTGTGCAATACCTAGTATTTGTTTTTTAAAAGAAGAAAGCGTATGTATTACCCGATGAACAGGGTGGTCTTCTTTGCTAATAGCAATACCATCTTCGCCGATGAACGACCAAGGTATATCTGATTCAAAACAACCCTCTAGTGCTTGCTTGGAAATACCTAATAACAAAGCAGCCTCATCATTGGCATAATGGATACACGCATTGGGGTAATAAATAAGCGCGCCTGCCTGTAAGTGCTCTAATAGTAATCGATATTGCCCTGATACAGTTTCTGTCATAATAATAAAATACCAATCAACAATACTACATACAACAAGTATTGATCCAAAAAATGACCACAATGTATCGGTTCGTTTGTGACAGGTGCAAATGTACACAAAAACAGTTTTATCTCGTATCGTATCTAAATTAAAATATAAAGAATGAATAAAATCTACTGAGTGCTTCTCTAGTTTTTTACTAGTTTTTCCACGACAGAGCCACCTTTTTCGTCTTTAATATGAAGATAATAAATTCCTTTTGGAAGGTTTTTCATTGGAATTTCTAATGTTGATTTTTTAGCATTAGTATTGGATTGCCAAAGTGCCTGCCCAACTGCATTAAACAATGTAAAATACAACTGCCCGTCGTAGTTAGTATATTCCAATATTGCAAAAGCATTACTTGAAGTAGGAGAAGGAAAGATATTAAAACGTAATGGATAGACTCGGGGCGTTGTATCAACAAAATCACAGGATTTATTGTCGCTATGACTCTTATAATTCATATTATTATCTTGGTAGCACCGTAAATAACCAAGTCTTGTTTCACTAATACAAGCATTTCCTTGTCCCCACCAATATCCGGCAGATATTGCGCCTAATCGCTCCACAATTTTAAATACTTGTGGCCGCGCATTACCGTAATTTGGCATTCCCATACTCCAATGGAAAGAGGTATTAGACCCAATACTCCTGATATATTGAACACGTAAGGCAGTGCCTTGTATCTGCTCTACTCCAATAGAGTCCACACGGTATTGAAAGTCGATTACTTGTGTGTCATCAAAATTAGAACAACCGTCGTCAATTGGAAATTGCTCTGCTTTGGACATTATCGTATCGCCCACAACTGCATCAAAATCAAAGAGTTGTACCCAAGCCTCATTTACGCGATAATATACCTTATCCCCATTGGTGTGTACATACTTGTTACCTAGCGGAAAGGGCTGGAATCGTCCATTATCCCATTGGGCACAGGTAAGTTCGCGTGCTAATAAACCATCCAATAAGGTATCTTTGGATACTGTAAAAGTGTACAATGACGTGGACTCATATCCATAAGATGCTCCGCGGTAGTACCAAATAGCACCCTTGGGCGCAAATATTTCATTTTGTGCCGATAGACATACCGATGTCCACAAAAAGAGCAAAGTAAGTAATAATTGTATTCGTTGTTTCATGGGACAAATGTAAGGAAAGAGAAAGACTAATTAGGCGAAATTGGATTGTCAAAATCCGTCATTTGCCCATATTTTGTTTATTCGTTCCAAATGACCCTTAAAAACAAAGTAACCATTGTAGCATAGCCTACAACAGTTACCCTGTTTACAATTCACAATATTAATGAAGCATTTACTTCATAATAACTTTTGATATATACCGTAACCCATCAGGTTTCGTGATTTGGAGATAATAGATACCAGTCACTACTTTCTGATCGCGCAACTGTATCCTATTGCCATTCACAGTGCCATTCATCAGGGCTTTACCATTTATATCCATCATTTGCCAAGTGGATTGGTCAAAATCATCACCCATCAAGCGTAATGTTGATGCCATTGTAGCAGGATTGGGGAATACTGCTGTTGGAATAATATTGCCCGGCAGGTCGAGTACGGGTACTAAACCGACCACCTCGCCTACTTCATGGTGCGAAATATTGGTGATAATTGGTGGATTAAAGTCAAAATAAATGCCTGCACTGTTGTCAATATAAGTACCGAATGGATTATCGGCCTTTTGATCTATTCGGAAAGAAATAAACCCTTGCGAACCAAGCAAATTGGTAAAACTATCCACCAGTTTGATATTATCGAAACGGAAACTCAACTTGTTATTGTTTAATATTTCAAACTTGTAAGCATGGCTGGACTGCAATCCACGGATACTCATTGGATCGAGCGATGATGGGAGTGTATCGCGCACCACCACTGTAAAGGCCGTATCTGTTCCTGTATTTTGGAATCGAATCAGGTAGTCAATAGGGACATTGGGTCGGATCAGTTTTTTATCGCCAAAACCAAGTGGGAAACCCTGCTTATCATTGGGGTCGTACGAACCAATCACTTCTTTACACTCCTCGTCGTAGGCATTGCCCAAGTCATACAAAGGGTACATCAAAGCATATCCGGTAGAAAAACTATTTGAAGTGGTACATCCTTCAATGGTTCTGGACGGATTACCGGGTATCGGGTGGTTGGGTGCTTGCGTTGCTTCCAAACGCCAGGTTGAACCATTAGCAGGCACAGGTACGGTAATGGACTGTCCCGCATCGAGCTTAAACGGCACGATCATGTACATCACGTGGTCTTGTATCACAATATAATCGGCAGTAGATGCCATATCTGCTGTTCCCTCATTTTTTATGGTAAACAATACTTCAGTGCCGTTACAATTGGCCGTTACTTGTATGTTTGCTCCGTTCCACGAGGTGCTGGGCTGTACGCAACTGGTATCGGGGTACGCATGTGCCGAGTAGCAAAGTGTTTGCCCCAGAATCGTGCTGTCGCAATCATTGAGTGCGGTAAGTTGAAGATTGATACATTCCAGCGGGGCCAAATCGCCCAAATCAAACCGATATACGTCATCGGCTAGTACGGTGAACGGTAAACTCGCAGCAGATACGGGTTCCATTTCGGTGGGTAATGTCACTTCAACATAAGCATCTTCGGCGGTGGCAGTACCGGCGTTGCATACTTGCACATAAAAAATGACATCAAAACAACGGCGCATGATACTGCTCGATATTTCTGTTTCCAACTGTGTGCAATCGTACAGATCTTGGGCCGCAAAATCGACTTGAACCGTATCGCCAGCCGAGGCAGGTACATTGATTTGGTTGGTACAAAATTGCCACGCACGGGATGGCGGAATAGCCGTAACCGTAAAAGGTGCTCCATTTGGAGGCATATAGGCGCGGTATCGGCCATTACTATTGGTATTGCGTACACTGGTAATGCCTAAGTTATTTGTCACTGCAACACGCCAATTCTCAGTGGGTAATTCGGAGGTCTCCACTGCACAGTTATTGTTTTCGTCTTGCCGGATATGGCCTTCGATCAGTTTGAATCCTCCGGGTATATTGCCTAAGGACACTACAATATTTTCGCCATTGTCATACGCGGCCTCTAAGGCATTACCTAGATTATGGGAAATCATGATGACAGGAATGGTAACTTGTGCACCAGGTGCCCCTGCACCCATAACTTGTAGTGTCGAATTTGGATCGCCATGATTAGCTGCATTACCATTTATAATTAGCACACCTATGGCTCCCTTGTTTTGGGCATTGAGTGCCTTAAAAGAAAACTCACATGCTCCACGCCTGATGATCGCTATTTTTCCTGTAAAATCCGTGCCATCGTCGGTACAAAACAATGAATCCGTGTTGGGAAATACTGCTTCGGCTGCAATGACATTGTTTTTAAGGTCATCGCCGAAGGCTGCATCGCCAAATCCATTTTCCGATTGTGAATAGATTTGGGATAGCCCAATAGGCTCCAGAATAGAAAAAAACTGGATTTGCCTCGTCGTATCAATTGATTGGGCTTGGGCTGTAACATTAAGCAGTAATAAAACCGCTACTAAGAGTTGAATACCTTTCATAGGAACTATATAATTGGTGATGAATGTTATTTAATGATACAAATATTGGTCGTCATTCGCAATGATGGAAATACAAATTTAGATCATTGTTAAAAATATTTCAAAAAAAAATTTTACAATAAACTAATAATCAATATTTTATAAAAATAGTCGTTAAGATAATTATTTTATCTAACTTTGCCTTTCTGTTAAAATAAGTGTATAATCTAAGTAATTCTCCCTGCGGCATCCCTAAAAGTACAAAAAACCGAACCAATGGTTTTGAGGCACAAGCGCAGGCAAGTTTTTACAAAAAGCAAATATCAATATGACGGATAAAAATACCCTTCAAAATACACCCGTTTGGCAAATATTGCAGGCACTACCAGTAACGGCTTTACTGGAGATCGAAAAATGTACCCGATCACCCTATTTTAACCAGCGGGAAGATGTAACACTACTCTACAAAGCCATCAGGAAGCAATTGCCAAGCGGCATGGCTCCCTCGCGCGAAAAAGCCGCCGCTGAGGTATGGCCCAACACGCCTTATAATAGCAATACGTTTAGAATTGCCCTTCACTTTTTGCAGGAATTGATCTATCAGTACCTGCGCATCAAAAAAGTGGAGTCTGACCAAGGGCGCGCTCATCTGGATTTGGCGCAGGCATTACGTGGGTTGTCGCTCGACCATTTGGCAAGCGATGCACTGGCCAAATCTGAATCCTATTTTGAAGATACTACACGCAAAGACGCTACTTTTCAGGAACAACAATTTTTATACCGCGCCGAATTATTGCGGCTGGCTGGTGGCGGCGTGCGAACCCGCAAACTGGATTTACAAGGACTTTCGACCCAACTGGACAAATCATTTATCCTTAAAAAACTCAAAACTGCGGCGGAATTGCTTTCGCATCAACGGGTTTTTAAAGTGGAATACGATTTTGGCATGTTAGATTGGTTACTCGAATACCTAAGCAAAACGCCCGAATTACTTTCTGCTCCAGAGATCAATCTCTATTATAATTGTTGTCTTTCGCTCAAATATCCCGAGGTGGACCACTATTTTAAAACCCTAAAACCCAGTCTCCAAACAGTAGAGGACATGTTTCCACCCGAAGAATGCCGCGAAATAGTGCTGCTGGCACTCAATTACTGCATCCGAAGGCTCAATGCGGGTGATGAGGCATTTGCCAAAGAAGGGTTTGATCTCTATATCGCAGCATTAGAAAAAGGGTATCTTTTGGAAAAAGGAGAACTAGATCGTTTTACGTTCCACAATGTGGTGGCCATCGGTATCAAACTGGGCTCTTTTGATTGGGTGGATTATTTTATCAAAACCTATTCCAAAAAAATTGCGCCTGCACACCGCGAAACAATGTCCAGTTATTGTAGAGCGCGATTGGCTTATGGTCAAAAAAACTACCAAGAGGCCGTTAGTTTGCTTCAAAAAGCGGATTATAATGACTTATTACTCCACCTAGCGGCCAAAACCATATTGATGAAAATTTATTTTGAAACGGATGAAAACAGGCTGTTGGATGCCCTGCTGGACTCGATGACCAATTTCCTCCGTAGAAAAAAAATCATCGGCTATCACCGCGAAAACTATCTGAATATCGTGAAATATGGTCGCCGATTGGCAGCCTTGAACAGGTTCGACCGCGTGGCTTGCGATCTGTTCAAAACTGCTATCACGGAAGAGCCCAATTTGACTGAACGAAATTGGTTTTTACAGTTTTTGGGAAAATATTAGACCTTACCATTCTGTTGCAGCCATTCAAACGAATCTTTTACGGCTATTTCAATAGGTGTTTGAGGCAGGTCAATTTCACGAATAGATTTTGACACATCGAAATAGAACCCAATGCAACTATTAAGTGCCATGCCGTAATTGAGGACGGGTGTTTTACCAAAGGTTTTGATCAAAAACGTACCCCATAAGCCCAATGCTTTTACCGCAAAATCGGGTAAATAAAGGCGCGGCGGCTTCACGTCCAATACCTTGCCCATGAGCGCAAACGCCTCTTTATAATCCATATTTTTATTACCTAGAATATAGGCTTCCCCTATTTTACCTTTTTCCAAGGCATTTACAACCCCGATGGCGGCATCTTTTACATGGATATAGTTGCGACCGCCAGAAGTATATCCCGGTATTTTGCCTTTGTACAATGCGACCAATATGGCCCCTGAACTCGGTTTACTATCAAATGGCCCGAGCATAAAAGTGGGGCAAACCAACACTGCTGGCAGGTGCCGATTTTTTACCGCATCCAGTACATCGCAATGGGCTTGGTATTTGCTATCCATATAATCTAAGCCAATAAATGCCGATTTGTAGGGCTGGGTCTCGTCGCCGGGCTGCTCTTTGGTACCATAACCAAAAGAAACAGCCGATGAAACGGCTACCATACGCTTAATACCCAGTTGTAAAGCGGCTTGGATAACGTGTTGTGTGCCTTCAATATTCACCCGTCGGATAATTTCGGATCGGGCAGGCATTACATTGGTATTGGCCGCGCAATGGATTACCAGCGTAGTGCCTTGCATGGCTGCTAATACGGATTCGGCATCCAGCAAATCACCGTAACAAAGCGTAAGACCTTCAAGCCCCATCAGTGTTTCTGGTTTTTTTCCGTATTCGACCATGGCTTTTACCTTATATCCACGGCGCAATAATTCGCGGGTGGTATTACTGCCGAGCAACCCATCGGCACCCGTTAATAGTACTGTTTCTAACATGGGCGCAAATTTACTACAAATATTGCGGTGCGCTGCACCTTCAAAACGTGGATAATTTATCGTTGCTACAAATATTGCGGTGCGCTACGCCTTTTCCCTGTTTCTCTATTAATTTTACGGTGTCCTTAATTTCAAAACATTTACCTTTGCGGCCTTGTTCTGTAATTTGTATTTGGCGTATATCAATACCGTCAAATCATTCAAGAAAAAATCGAAAAAATAAATAAAGATGAACTACGATGTAATTGTAATCGGCTCAGGGCCGGGTGGATATGTGGCAGCCATTCGCTGTGCACAATTGGGTATGAAAACGGCTATTATTGAGCGTTATCCCAACTTAGGCGGTACTTGTCTCAATGTAGGTTGTATCCCTTCCAAAGCATTATTGGACTCTTCGGAGCATTACCACAATGCTACACATAAGTTTGAAACACATGGTATCGACTTAGGCTCGGTGAAAGTGAATATGGCGCAAATGATGAAGCGCAAAAGCGAAGTCGTGTTCGATAACAACAAGGGCGTGGAGTTCTTGATGAAAAAGAACAAAATTGACGTGCATATTGGCCACGGTACTATTTTGACCAAAAACACAGTACAAGTAGCAGGAGCCGAAGGCGCAATGCTCCAACTACAAACACAAAAAATTATTATTGCAACGGGGTCAAAACCCATTACCCCAGCAGCATTTAACTACGACAAACAACGCGTAATCACCAGTACCGAAGCCCTCAAACTCGAGGCTGTACCCAAGACGATGTTGGTGATTGGCGGCGGTGTTATTGGCTTGGAATTGGGTAGCGTATATGCCCGATTGGGCACAGAGGTGCATGTAGTGGAATATATGGATCGTATTATTGCTGGTATGGACAGCGATTGCAGCCGCGAATTGATGAAATCGTTAAAATCTATTGGTATCCAATTCCATTTGCGCCATGCGGTAACAGAAGTGAAGGCCAGTGCGAAAAAAGTAAAAGTAACCGCACAAAGCCGCGACGATGAATCCAAAAAATTGGTGATGGACGTAGATTATTGCTTGTTGGCTATGGGCCGAAAACCATATACCGATAATCTAGGTTTGGAAAATGTAGGCATCACCACCGATGAAAAAGGCCGTATTGCCGTTAATGCACAATTGGAAACGACAGTTCCGGGTATTTACGCCATTGGAGATGTCATTCAAGGTGCTATGCTGGCGCACAAAGCCGAAGAAGAAGGTGTTTTTGTAGCAGAAGTAATGGCTGGTCAGCATCCACATATCAATTATAATTTGATTCCGGGTGTCGTTTACACTTGGCCGGAAGTAGCAGCGGTAGGTTATACCGAAGAGCAATTAAAAGAAATGGGTACGCCTTACAAAACAGGTAAATTCCCTTTCCGCGCCCTCGGACGCGCCCGCGCGAGCATGGACACCGATGGTATGGTTAAAGTATTGGCACACAAAGAGACCGACGAAATATTGGGCGTTCACATGGTAGGCGCACGTACGGCAGATATGATAGCAGAAGCAGTGGCCGTGATGGAATTCCGCGGTTCTGCCGAAGATGTTGCGCGTATGAGCCACGCACACCCCACATATACGGAGGCGATGAAGGAGGCTGCGATGGCGGCTACTGGGAATAGGCCGATACATATATAGGGTATGGAATCCTATAAAATTTGGACAATTCAGGATATCGAAAACATACCTACCGATACCCCCGTCCATCTTGAAATCTATTTGCGAAATGCCGTGATTCCCTTACAGCACATCAATGCTAATTGTGCTGTAAGGGCAGAAGGCTGCAAGTTTCCAAACCTAATATTGGTCAAAGGTAACCTTTCCATTGATGCGAAAGCGGCCAAATTTCCAGTATTAAAAACGGTAGAAGGCGATTGCGATATCCATTGTTTGGGTATTGAGTTGCCTTGCCTTGAGTGTGTTAAGGGGGTGCTTTCTATTGAGGCGAATGTTCCGTTGTATGCTTTAAAAACAGTTGGGAATCGTTTAGAAAACAAAGCGAAAATAAGGTTGCCCAATTTAACCGAATTTGGGAAGAAAACATGGGAGATACACACCATGAGCAATGTAGCACAATTGCCTTTGGACGGTAAATTTAACCTGGAAATACTAGGCAGCAACCTTACAATTCCACATACAACTATTGGCGGATTTGTCCGAATAAGAGGCAAAAATATCGCATTTCCCAATTTACATACCGTCAAAAAAATAATTGTTGAAAAAATAGAAGGCCAGGATAGCGATGAGCCAATTTTATTGCCTCAATTGCGCACTGTTAGCGTGAACTGTGTCATAAGAGATGGTTCATTCGTAGCACCACAACTTGAGTACATCAAGAATAAATTGATTGTTGAAGGTAATGGGTTTGCAGAATTTCCACTTTTGAAAACTGTACGGTCATTTAGTTTTTCATCCAAAAGAAGGGTGTATTTTCCTTCATTACAAAAGGTTTTTGGCAATTTTCATTGCTATAATATGCCGCCTTTGTTGTCTTCCACTACACCAAATTTATCATTAGAAGAACAACAAGAAGCGCATTGTTTTCCACGCTTAAATACGATACAAGGTGATGCTCATATTAATGATAACAGTGACCTACCAGTTTTGGAGGCTGTAAATGGAACATTGACCTTTGCTTCTAATAAGGTGTTCCCCACCATCACACGGGTTGGTAACCTGACCATGTGGAAGGCTAAGGATATTGCTACATTTTTGCCTAATATAAAAAGCATATATAACACACTGTACAGTGAGTCTATTGGGCATACTGTATCAAAAATAGAACACTTGTTTTTTCAGGTGGCCAAAACCTTATTTGTATCAAAGGATCGCTTCATTATTTATAATGATTGGCATGGAAGCCACGAATCCGGTCTCTGGCGTTGTCCTATTTACCCACTTCATCAGTTGGTGTCCATCCTTAAAATGCGGCACACTTCTTTTCAAAATTTTATCACAAACGAATTTGAACAAGAATGGCTTAATCCCAACGAATTGATGGACGAAATCCTTAAATCTATCGAACAAAAGTGGCATCAAGTACCCACATATTCATTGCAGGATATTGATAAAATGTCCAACTATAGCCTAACTAATTTTTCTTATTCCTATGTGCCGATAGTAGAAATAATGACAACGTTAAAAGCAAAGTGCATCAGTGCTAAAGGTTTTGATGTGCGCAGTTTTCGTTACGATACGTTGGGGAATAAAATTGCGTTTTTTCAGCACCATACTTACGAAATTTATGAAGCCGATGGAATATACAATTTAAAGTATGGTAATTACATGAATAGTCGATACGCCATTAAATGTACGTACACTTATGACGAATATGAGCAGTGGTTTTGGGTAGAAGGGCGGTATAAAAACGACCCTTTGGAGGCGATTGCATCTACGATTAAGATGCATGAAAACGTAATTCCTTTTATCAAAAGCATCAAAAGAAAGGGCGATACGATAGTCTTTGAAATGAAAGAAGAAGTAATGCCATTGGGTAATGCACGACCATTGACCAAGAGGGAGTATTTTGGGCTATTGGAAGTGGAAGTTTAAAACTTTACCACGCTACCACACCATAGTTCTTCAACAATTTGCCGTACAGCGAGGTATCGCCTTTCTGTACTTCCAAAATCGGGTGGATGATCCTCATTGCACCATCTACCGAATCAAGCGGAGGTATGCTCAGTCGCTCAAAAAGCCTTTTCCTTTTGGTCTCATGGGCACCTGTGGAAACCCAACCTACATCCACGGCATTCATATAAATATTTTTCTTCGCATACTCCGCCGCCGATGTTCTGGTGAGCATGTTCAAAGCGGCTTTGGTCATATTGGTATGCGGATGGAAAATGGTTTTATTGGCATAACTAAATTGCCCTTCGGAGGAAGTAACATTAATGATAAATCCTTGCTTACGAATGTTTTGTTTCAGCAGTCTGCTCAATTCCGAAATAAGGAGATACGGCGCAATATGATTAATAAGATTTACCTCCAATAATTCCTCCAAACCAATTTCGCCTAATGTAGCATTCCAACTATTTTTCTCCCTAAAATCCACGGGTTGTCCAAACCGATTGAGTTGGACATCTGCAACAAAAGCCGAAGCCGTTGCATCCAGCAATTGCGCAGGTAACAAGGCGATGGGTGTGGCATTTTCGATCAAGTTAGATGCTCTAAAAAGCAATAAATTATCCCGCTCTTTTTGTACTAATGGCAAGTAATATTCCGCAGGGTATTTGATCGTCTGTGCCGCATTGTTGACCAAAATATCGATACTGGGTAAATGCGTTTTGCAATAGTCTGTAAATTGATAAACAGCCTTAATATTGCGCAAATCGAGTCCATATAGCGTAAGATTTTCTTTCCAAACCTCAAAATCTGGCTCTTGGCTAAACTGCTCCAATGCAGCCGCAGGAAACCTAGACGTTGCCAAAACCTTAGCGCCGGATCTTAAAAATTGAAGCGTAGTTGCATAACCTATTTTGACGCGCCCTCCGGTGATAACGACCTGAAAATCTTTAAAATCGGGGTTAAGTTGGCGGTATCCATAGTTAATTTCAGCGCATTCGGGGCAAAGTTTGTGGTAGAAAAAATGCACAAGATGGTATGAATTGTGACATACATAACAAGTTTGTGGGCGGTTCAATTGGCTATAATCGGTACGCTGATCCGTATGGTGGGTATAGGAACTGGTATTGGATTGTGCTTGTTGAATGATCGTGGTTTGCTTTAGTTTTTCATGGTCGATGCGTTGTGTTTCTTCCAATTTATCCAGGCTTACCTGCTTTTTTGCTTTTTTATGGATAGCGGTAATCAGTGTTTTAAAACGTTGATTATCAGGGTTTTCAAATGGATTGTCCTTGAGTGCGGTGAGCACTTTTAGGCAAGACTCCCATTCTTCGGGAGTGAAAGCGTACTGAATGGATGATGGATTGTCCAAATTGAATTTTTAAAATATGGTGAACAAGTAAGATGGACGGCGGCAGACCTCCAATGATTAAGTAATAGGTGCTTTTCTAATTAAACGAATATCAATGAAGTGCTTATATATTTGAATTTTTTTGTGAAGATGGGAGGGTTCGAACCTCCGATTTGATTTGCAATTCCGCGTTTTTCCAATTAAACTACATCTTCATTTATTTATATTTTAATCTTGTTTCTAACGAAGACGGGAGGGGTCGAACCTCCAACACTCAATTGCGTTAAGTATTTTTCCAGTTAAACTACATCTTCTATATTTACTAGTATTCTAATTTTATTCTTAGCGAAGACGGGAGGGGTCGAGCCTCCAATTTGATCAGCTAATCACGTGGTGAATGTTTAGAACACTCTCGCAATTGCACGTTTTTCCAATTAAACTACGTCTTCTTCATTTATTGCTACTAGCGAAGACGGGAGGGATCGAACTTCCAATTCTTAAGTGATAGTTAAGTATTTTTCCAATTAAACTACGTCTTCCTTGTAAAAGCAATAATACGCCAATAGCACGGCAAAAGTAATATATTTGTTGGAGAAGGTTGGGAATAGTTTTTGTAATTGGATGAAACCCCAGCCTAAATTCCACCCCCAACCAC
>JBEAVK010000249.1:0-2629 GCA_041160955.1 Bacteroidota bacterium | reverse complement strand
ACTGAGCGTGGTTTTCCGCGACCTATCATACTACGAACCCGCCACGTGGACATGGAACTTTGGGGACACCGCATCGGGGGTATGGAATACCAGTACCGAGCGGCACCCCAAACATATATTTGGTCAACCGGATAAATACGAGGTATGCCTTACCGTAACCAATGCCAATGGAACGGATACCCATTGCAAAACGCTCTATCTAGGTGTATCGGCGCAGGATAATCCGGTACTACAAAACCAAATTGTGGTGACACCCAATCCGTTTAGCCATCGGTTATCGGTGGCATTAAGTGGTCATTTGCGCAGCCCTGTACTATATCTCTACGACCTCACGGGCAGGCTCGTGCGCGAGCAGGCTTTGCACTATGGTATTTCGGAAATAAATACCGCTGAACTGGCCAAGGGCATGTACTTTTGGCAAGTGATTTCGGCAGGGGAAGTGGTGAAGGTGGGGAAGGCAGTTAAAATATGATGAGCATTCACAAACTAATACCAATCAAGGCAAGGCCAGTCTTAACAAATTGTGCCTCGCCTTGTACATATATCTTATGCGCTATTTTTTATTCATAAAACTATTTATTTGTCCTTTATTATTATCTGCCCAGTTGCACGATAATACTTGGTTTTTGGGCTATTCCAATAATAAGGACACCGCCGATAATTTTGGAATTTCAGTACTTACGTTTAATACGGGTAATGTGGTAGTTCGGCAAAATACGGCGGTGGATTTGAATTTTAATAATGCCAATACCTCCTTTTCCGATAGTGTAGGAGATTTATTGAGTTATTCAAACGCCGTTCATATCGTCAATAAAAACGGTTCGATCATGGCTGGTGCTGAATTTTTTATGGAAGGAGAAGAACTGGCAGGATCCCCATGGCCACAAATAATTATGGCACTACCAAGCCTAGGAAGTGCTAATTATCACCACTATATTTACCAAATATTTAAATTTTTGCCCGGTGAATTAATTGGAAAAAACCTTTATTACGGTAACGTGAACGAGCAATTGAACAATGGTCTTGGTGCCTTGGTACAAAAAGATATACTCATTGCGGAGGATTCTTTTTCTTTAGGCAATATTACGGCAGTAAAACACGCGAATGGCCGTGACTGGTGGATATTGATGAATGAATTCAATACAAACCGATACTACCGAATCTTGTATTCTCCTATTGGGTTTACACTGATGGGCATACAAGTCGTTGGAAGCCCCATAAGACAAGGAGTAGGCCAAGTTGCTTTCTCCCCCGATGGCACCCATTTTGCAAACTACTATTATTACGCCAATCCTTTAGGCGGGTATTTAGAACTCTATGATTTTGACCGCTGCACAGGCCTCCTTTCCAACCACCGTAGTTCCCATATAACGGACGGGTCGTGGGGCGGCATCGCTTTTTCTCCCAATTCAAGGTACCTCTATTTCAATAATTCTTTCAAAGCCTACCAATATGACTTTCAGGCATCCGATGTATTGGCCAGTAGGGTATTAGTAGCGGAATGGGATGGCTCGGAGCAACCGTTCCCTACCCGCTTTTTTATGATGCAATTGGCTCCTGATGGTAAAATTTATTCCGCTACAACGACTGGCTGCTATGTACTCCATGTTATCCACCGCCCCGACGAAGCGGGAATGGCCTGCCAGTATGAGCAAAACGCCATTCGATTACCTACCTATAATGCACATTCTATACCTAATTTTCCTTATTATCGCCTTGGCCCACTCGATGGATCGGCCTGTGATACATTGGGTTTAGATAATCATCCGGTGGCTTGGTTCCGCTACGACGGCGATACATTAGATCCATTATCGGTAGCATTTCGGGATATTTCTTATTACGAACCCAATACATGGTCTTGGGATTTTGGGGATGGAGGCATCAGTACTGAACGCCACCCTTCGCACAGGTATGCACAGCCCGGTGTGTATGAAGTATGTCTTAAGGTAAGCAATATCAACAGCAGCCATACTCATTGCAAAACCCTCTATCTAGGTGTATCGGCGCAGGATAATCCTGTACTACAAAACCAAATTGAAGTAACCCCCAATCCGTTCAGCCATCGGTTATCAGTGGCATTAAGTGGTCATTTGCGCAGCCCTGTACTCTACCTTTACGACCTCACGGGCAGGCTCGTGCGCGAGCAGGTTTTGCACTATGGTATTTCGGAAATAAATACCGCTGAATTGGCAAAGGGTATGTACTTTTGGCAAGTGGTTTCGGCTGGGGAAGTGGTGAAGGTGGGGAAGGCTGTTAAAATATAGTAATAAGAAATTAATTTTATATAAATGCCCATGAAACAATTCATACTTTTTTGTTTTCTGACACAATCATTGGCACTATCTGCTCAATTCCACGATTACAATACCATTACAGGTTATTATGGTGGCTGGATTACGCCCCCTGGTGATAAATTTGGTATCAGTCATTTGACTTTCCCCGATGGAAGCCTGCATATCGAAGAAAACTATGATCTTGTGATGTACTTTGATGGGACTAATGCCAGTTTTTCCGATTCTATTGGTCAGTTGCAATTATATTCTAATGGAATTTGGACAGGTAACGCGGTTTGGGACTCTCTTGAAAATGGAGACAATCTGACAGATGATGGCCCATTAACCAATATATG
>JBEAVK010000223.1:0-11147 GCA_041160955.1 Bacteroidota bacterium | reverse complement strand
ATTCAGTTTTTTAAAGGAAAACTTATAAAAATGAGTTTTACCAACCGAACGGTAGGCAAAGGTACGGGTGTTTTTGGAATATGCCAACCGATCGGTAGGTAAATTTTTTATTTTTTTTGATTTGGGGGGATTTGATTGCTTTGTATTTTATCTATTTTACAGTGTAATAGCACAGCGCATAATAACTTTTTATATTTTTAAGGTATAACTGCCCCAGAATGGGTCGGCCAATTGCTACAAATAAACTGAAAATAGAGACATCCAAACCTAAATAAACTTATTTTACTAAGTACTACTCTTAAAAACTATTTAAAACTTAGTCGATTTTTTCCCACAAAATGTTTTGCAGATTAAATGAATCGTTGTATCTTTGCAACAAGAAAATCAACACAATATTCTCGTTTAACCATCTAAAATAACAGACAATCTTAGATCTTAAACAAGGCATATTCTTACGTTTTTTTTATTTTCCAACTTGTTCTCTACACAATTTCTTTCACTTATAATTAACATTTAAAATCAATGCAAAAGTACAACTTTATCGTTGTGGCCACAGCCATGCTTATGGTCTGTTCCAACATTTTTGGCCAACGCAAAGCAGACTGGACGACAGAACTGCCGGGCGCTGCCAATACCATCTTCTTTCATTCACTTACCGGCGTACCTATTATCAAAGGCGACGATTATTATGCTGGTATTGACGTGCTTACCCATGCCGTAAAATGGAAAATTAATCGCTCTAAAACCCAAGCCCTTTCGGCTAAATTAGGTCAAGATGATGATCTCGACTTTTTTGAAGTAGCCAATTCGGCGTATGTTGTCGTCAATCATACTATGGTGGACAGCCGCGAGGGCAAAATTATCTTAGATCGCGAGGTAGATGCCTACAAAAAAATTGCTGAATACGAATTGATCCCTGAATTGAATGCCATACTCGTGCGCACCGAAGCAGAGGGCTTTGTCCGTCTGCACCTTATTGATAATAAATCGGGTGACAAAAAATGGTCTTCTAATGTACTCAAGGCTTCGGGCTCGGGCTTAGGCAAGATGATGGGTGCCGCAAAACCCGAAGATGCGCCTCCTCCTCCCGTAATAGTGCCTACTGGAACCACAGTGCTACTACAAGAAAAGCAATGGATGATTTTTCAATACAAAGGAAAGGTTGCAATGCTCAAGGTAACTGATGGTTCGGTTACATGGACCAGTGACCTGGAACCCGCTCGTATTTTTTTCAGCGAAGATCAGAAAACGGCTTATTTTGTTGAGCATAGTAAAGGTGGTCTCATTGCGCAAGCCTTGAGTGCTGGTACAAAACGGATGGGCAATGAAATCACGGCACTGGATGTAGTATCTGGTGTTGCAAAATGGAAAAACCCATTGGAAGCCGAGGAAAATATCAGATGGTATTCATTGGAAGGCAGCAAATTGTTGGTTGTACACGCAAAAGGTTGTAATTTCTTTAGCGTAGATGATGGAAAACCAATTTGGAAAGACGATTTCGAAGTGCGTAATATCAAAGATATACAAGATAATGCAGAGGGCCACCTCGTGATTTATGGTTATAACAAAACCATGCAAATTGATGCCAATGGTAAAAAACTATGGAAAAAACCACAGTCGCTACCTTCCGAATTTGAAGAAGAGGATATCGACGAAGAGGCCGATTTTGCCATTTACAAGTATGAAAAAGGTGCTTTGTTTTTATATGCCGATCGCTTTTATTTCTCTCCTAAAAAAGGTTCCGGATTGAAAAGATATAGGCTCGATATCAAACCTGAAAGCAAATTGGAATACGACGAAAAGCGCAAAACCATGTTGGTCTATAATAAAGACGATATATGGTTGCTCAACCCCGACAAATACCCTAAAGGTTATATCGCGAAGGATACCAAAACCGATGTTTCACAGATTCAGTTTGTCGAAATTCGCAATGATTCTTATTATTTTGCTGGTCTCGAAGATTTTGTGATTGCAAAACCAGAAGGCGATGTAGTGGAGCGGCATTATAAAGAGCCTTTCGATCGCAAAGGTTTTATGACCAATGCATTATCGGCAGGTTTAGCCATCGGTACTGTGGGTATGGCGGTATCGGGTACCACAAAAGCGATGAAAGGATCGGCAGAAGTGATGCAAGGGGTCGTTACACTGGACGAAAATACTACCAATAGAGGTGGGAAAAACGTCAATAAAGGATCCAATCAGATAGTGGCAGCTGGTATGATGGGTGAAATTAATTCCCTTATCCCTCCTGGAAGAAGGTCTGCTTTTTCACAAACACAAGATTTTGCCTATTTCTTTACCAAAGACAAGAAAAGCGGCGATAAAGTACTGGTGCAGGTGAATAAAGATAATGGCACAGAAGTAGATAAATTTATTTTTAACGATGCCCGACCGGTTTATAAAGTGGATGAAGTGGAAAATCGGGTGATTTATATCGAGAAAAAAACGCTCATGGTATTTGAACCTAAAAAATAGGTGTGCTAAAAGTATTAAAAAAAGCACCATTGGAGGTAACCTTACCTTCAATGGTGCTTTTTTTATGGCCAACAATCATTCAAGTAGTTGATCCGATTATTCAATTACGCTTGCGCCTGAGAAGCACATACTAGCACTAAATCAACATTCCAGCCAGTGTAGCCGACAAATACGACGCCAATGTACCCGCAATTAAAGCCCTGAAGGCGAGTTTGGCCAAATCGGCCCTTCTGCTGGGTTCTAATGCACTGATACCGCCAATTTGAATACCTACTGAACCAAAATTGGCAAAGCCACAAAGCGCAAAACTCACTATAGCAATTGTTTTAGGCGATAATGTACCTGCTGCCATAATATCTTTCAATTGTAGATAAGCTACAAATTCATTGGCGACCAATTTGGTGCCCATCAAAGCACCGGCTGTCATGGTTTCGTTACCCGGAACACCCATACACCAAGCCAAACCAGCAAATAAGCCACCTAAAATAGTATTTAAACTCAATTCAGGATACCCACCGATACCGCCGATATGTCCTAAAATATAGTTAATCAATGCAATTAATGCCAAAAAACCGATCAGCATCGCAGCCACATTTAAGCCCACCCTCAAACCATCAGAGCAACCTGCCGAAATAGCATCCACCAAATTGGAAAATTCTTTTTTGGTTTCCAGTTTCACTTTGCCCTGTGTTTCGGGTTCGCCTGTTTCGGGGTGCATTATTTTCGCAATTGCTAATGCGCCCGGAGCGGCCATAATAGAAGCCGCAATCAGGTACGCAGCAGGTACGCCAAACATGATATAAGTGGCCATTACACCACCCGCAATACAGGCAAAACTGCCCGTCATAGACGACATTAATTCGGAGTTCGTCATGCCTTTGAGGTAGGGTTTAATCATGATTTGTGCCTCTACCTGCCCTACAAATGCGCTGGATATATTGCTCAAGGCTTCTGCACCACTCACTTTCATGATATAATTGAGGCCGCGCGCCAGCACTTCCACAATCTTTTGCATAATACCAAAATAATAAAAAATATTGACCAAACAAGCCACAAAAATGATGGTCGGTATAATCCGCATAAAAAATACAAATCCGGCATTGGGGAATACTGCCCCCATCTTTGCGTCATCGGCTAAAACGCCAAAAACAAATTTGGCTCCTTCGTCAGAAAAACTTAATACTTTGGTGATTTTGGCGCCTAACCACCCAAAAATATCCCTCCCAATGGGTGTTTTTAAAATGAAAACAGCCAAAGCCGTCTGGATAGCCAAACCCATACCAACAGTACGATAGTTGATGGCTTTACGGTTATTCGATAATAAAAATGCAATACCTAAAATGATAGCAATACCCAGCAATCCAATCAAACGATCCATAATTTAAGAAAATAAAATTGATTATTCGCGGCCAAAAGTACGTGAAGATGTTTTAAAGACAACCATCAAGCACAAGAAAATAATAAGCGACCAATAGATTTCTCTTTTCTTGACGTAGATTTGCTCCGTTATTTATTAAAATATTGAAATGCAAGACACGAAATCAGAACATCATAAAAACCAACCGTTCTTAATTGGCATCACTGGTGGCAGTGGTTCCGGTAAATCTACCTTTATTCGTCGGATTCGCGAGCAATTTTCGCTCGATCAGGTCTGTATCGTTTCTATGGACGACTATTACCTGCCCCGCGAAGAACAGCACGAGGATACGCAGGGCGAGAAAAACTTTGACTTACCCAAATCCTTTGACAAAAAGGCCTTTCGCCGTGATTTGCAATTATTGATGGATGGAGAAACGGTAGAAAAACAAGAATACGTGTTCAATAACGAGAACGCTACCCCCAAAACACTGGTTTTTAAATCAGCACCTATTATTATTGTAGAAGGGCTTTTTGTATTCCACTATAAAAAAATAGCACCCATGTTCAAACTCAAGGTGTTTATCAGTGCCAAAGAGAACCTTAAAGTGATCCGACGTATTTACCGCGACCGCGTGGAGCGTAATTATCCACTGGAAGATGTATTGTACAAATACGAGCACCACGTACTCCCATCGTTTGAAAAGTATATCGAGCCGTACCAAGAAGATGCTGATATTGTGATCAATAATAACCGCAACTTTGAGCAGGGGCTGGATGTAATTACCGGATTTATATCTTCTAAATTACAAAAAGCATGAGATATGCCGCTTTTTTACTGCTTTTGATGGCCTTGCCATTGCGGGCGCAGGTATTTATGACTCCTTTTGAAAATGCTGCCAACCTAGCAATGGGCAGCGGAACGGTGGGTTTGCAACAACCTATTAATGGTGTTACCAATCCTGCACAATTGGCCTACGCTCCCCAAATAGGTGTTTTGGCGTATTCGGCAGTGCCTTATAGTATTGCTGGATGGCAATCACACGGGTTTCAATTCATCAAAAACGTACAGGAGCGCAGCGGTTTTAGTTTGGATATCCTGCATTCTGGTATAGAAGGTTATGCCGAACAACGCGCTCAATTGAGTTATGGCCGTAAACTCAGCGAAAAATTTGCTTTAGGTGGCGGTATCCAAGGTATGCGCGTATCCGCAGATGAATACGGCAGTCAATCAGCGCTCACGTTTTTAGTGGGTTTTACGGCCCGCGTTTTGCCGCGACTTACGCTTGGTGCTACGATTCAAAATCCTGCACCGCAACGTGTAGCAGGCGAAACGATTGCCAATATATTAAAAATCGGGGGAGCATGGCGACCGTCCGAACTATTTTTAATCAGTACCGAAATTGCTAAAGATTTAGAGCGACCTGCACAGATAAAAGCAGGCGTAGAATACAGACCTATTGCTTTGGTGCGTTTGCGCTTGGGTGTCCGTAGTTACCCTGCTCGTACGTCGTTTGGAGCAGGTTTTGCGCTAAAAAATGGCCTTAATCTTGATTTTGGTTCGGAATGGCATCCTGTTTTGGGTTTTACACCAGCGGCAATGGTATCTTGGACGCGATCTAAATAGATTGATACACACTGGCTGGAGGTGTATTACGGTACCAAGGTTGTTACGCAAAGGATTGTGCTGGGGAACTAATCCCAAATACTTAATACACTGTAAAATAAGTTTTTTTATATTTTGAGGTCTATATTCATAGGATATTTGTAGCGGTTGACCGACCCAGAATGGGTCAAATGTTTATAGCAAAATCGCAGTTTCAATACGTGTGCGACCCTGTAGGGGTCGAATGTCATATAGCCACATTGTTCTATAAACATTTGACCCATTCTGGGTCAGTTACACCCTCAAAAGATAAATAAACTTATTTTACAGTGTACTTAAGAACGCACCTTTTAAATCACTACCCGCACAACATGATACAAGATTTTTTCCCAAAGCCTTTTGAAAGGCAAATACGTGGTCAGTTCGGCGATACCGAATGGGACTTGTTGGAAGCGGCATTACAAACCCCTACGCCAGTAAGTATCCGGCTCAATCCGGCCAAAACACCATTAGACCCATCTCTTTTGCCCCCTTCTGATGGTGCTATTAACTGGCATCCCGACGGTTATTACCTCAAGGAACGCCCTGTTTTTACGCTAGATCCGTTGTTTCATGCAGGTGCGTATTATGTGCAGGAAGCCTCCTCTATGTTTGTCTATGAGGTATTGAAACAAGCCAATAGACTGAATAAACCCCTGAAAGTATTGGATATGTGTGCCGCACCGGGCGGCAAAACGACATTATTAAATGATGCAGTACAGGGTATTTTGACGGCGAATGAGATCGTTCCGGCGCGTGCGGCTGTGCTGCGCGAAAATTTGGAGAAATGGGGTATTTCCAATGCCGCCGTTACCAGTACCGATGTAGCCGCCTTTGAAAATCTGCCCGAATGGTTCGATATTATTTTGATCGACGCACCATGTAGCGGCGAAGGTATGTTTCGCAAAGACCCAATTGCGGTAAAAGAATGGTCGCTAGATAATGTACAATTGTGCACTACGCGGCAAAGCCAAATTCTCGAAATTGCCAAAAAAGCACTTGCTCCAGGTGGACTCCTCATTTATAGCACTTGTACCTTCAATCGCTCGGAAAATGAAGACCAGATGAAACAGCATTTCTCAACGGCAAACTACCGCGCTATTCCATTACAAAATACTGAAAATCAAGGGATTTTAACCTGCGATATCGGTTATCGGTTTATGCCACACCATACCAAAGGTGAGGGCTTTTATATTGCTGCTTTTGAAAAAACAGACACCGAACAGCGGCCATTAAAACTGAGCCATGGCGAGCGGTTTATCCATATCACGGCGTTGCCCAAAAGGTTCAAACCCATGATTGCGCCTTGGTTAAAGGATGCCGATAGCCTTAGTTTTTACCAAACCCATTCGGGTGATGTACTGGCACTCCCTACGGCACGCGAGGAGGAATTGTTGCTTTTTGACAAGCATATTAAAAGCAAATGGTTTGGCTGTTTTATTGGTGCGCTCAAAGGCGAGGATCTGATTCCTGCCCATAGTTTGGCCTTGAGCAATATGGTAGCATCCGCGATAAATCGGGTGGAATTGGACCGAGAACAAGCACTAACCTTCCTGAAAAAAGAGACTTTTGACTTGCCATCTAATACACCCAAAGGTTGGGCAATGGCTACTTACAGTGGTTTAGCATTGGGTTGGATAAAGGTATTGCCCAATCGGATGAATAATTATTTGCCCCCAGAAAGGCGAATTAGGATGGAGGTAAGGTGAGTTTTTGAGCCATTGCAGTACAACTTTGTACAACTTTAAAGGGCTTTATTTGTCTAATTCAGATACCTTTCGGATATTGTGCCTAATTTCTAAGCACCTTTTATTAATTTTACAAAAAAGACATCCTTATTCATGCTGTTGTGTCGATAGATGCAAAGGCATTGATGTAATTTAAGACAATATATTATGTTTTCAACAGTTAAGAATGATTTACCGGCTAGTATAGTTGTGTTTTTAGTCGCCCTTCCGTTATGTTTGGGCGTTGCATTGGCAAGTGGTGCACCTTTGTTATCAGGAATAATTGCCGGAATAATTGGTGGATTAGTCGTTGGGGCAATCAGTGAATCGCATGCAAGCGTTAGTGGCCCTGCTGCGGGATTGGCGGCTGTAGTATTATCATCTATTACTCAATTAGGAGGTAGTTTTGAGACTTTTTTATTGGCTGTAGTGCTTGCTGGAGCCATCCAATTGGTTGCTGGTATCGCAAAATCGGGATTTATTGCTAATTATATCCCATCCAATGTAATTAAAGGATTGTTGGCGGCGATTGGTATTATCCTGATTTTAAAACAAATTCCTCATGCTGTTGGCTTTGACCGAGACACCGAAGATGATTTTACCTTTTTTCAAAAAGATGGAGAGAATACGTTTTCGGAGTTATTGAATATCTTTAATTTTTTCTCTTGGGGCGCCATTGCTGTATCAGCCATTTCTCTTTTGATATTAATATACTGGGATAAAACACCGTTGAAAAAAGTAAAGGTACTCCCTGCCTCTTTATTTGTGGTTGTCTTTGGGGTTGTACTCAATGCCGTATTTCAAAATTTATTCCCCAATATAGCCATTGCAGCGGAGCATTTGGTTAATATTCCAAAATTTGAGGGGATCAATTCGATGATTACATTACCCAACTTTGCCAGCATCGGTAACCCAAAGGTTTGGTTTGTAGCATTTACGATCGCGATCATTGCTTCTTTGGAAACCTTACTCAATTTGGAGGCTGTAGAGAATATTGACCCTCGAAAAAGGCAGGCATCGCCCAATAGAGAACTCGTAGCGCAGGGCATAGGGAATATACTTGCAGGTATGGTGGGTGGTATCCCAATCACCTCTGTCATTGTTAGGAGTTCGGTAAATATTAATGCGGGAGCCGAATCCAAGTTATCGGCTATACTACATGGTGTGTTTTTATTGGTCAGTATTGTATTGCTAAGCCCTATCCTAAATTTGATTCCATTAGCTTCTTTGGCTGCAATTTTAATATTCACGGGTTACAAATTGGCAAAAATTTCGCTGTTCAAAGAGATGTACAGCAAAGGGCAGGATCAATTTATTCCATTTATTGCCACTATTTTGGCCATTGTATTTACCGATTTGCTGCTTGGCGTTTTAATTGGCTTGGCAATTAGTATTTTTTATATTTTAAAAAGCAATTTCCTAAATCCATTTGTGCTGCAAAAAGAAACAATGCACGAAAATGAAACAATGCGATTGGAATTGCCCAACCAAGTATCTTTTTTAAATAAGGCATCGATCAAAGATACTTTATGGAGCGTACCCCACAATTCAAAAGTAGTCATTGATGCCACCTATTCCGATTTTATTGATAATGACGTATTGGAAATAATAAATGATTTCAAAACGACTGTTTCAAAAGACAAAAATATTAAACTAAATATTATTGGACTCAAGGAAATTTACAAATTAGAAGACCATATACAGTTTGTAAACGTGTTGGATAAAGCAGCACAACAAAAACTAACGGCCGATTCGATTTTGGATATTTTGAAAAGCGGTAACGAACGCTTTGTGCATGGAAATTCGTCTGAAAAATACTTAAAACACCAAGTAAATGCTACGTCGTTTGGCCAGAATCCTTTCGCCATCATTTTGAGTTGTATTGATAGCCGAACTACTGCCGAGCATATTTTTGATTTAGGGCTAGGTGATATTTTCAGTATTCGAATTGCGGGTAATATTTTGAATGAAGACATATTGGGTAGTATGGAATTCGGTGTGCACGAAATTGGGGTAAAATTGATCGTTGTTTTAGGGCATTCCAAATGCGGCGCGATCGTTGGTGCATGTAATCACGTGGAACTTGGTAACCTGACCGCACTTTTGGAAAAAGTAAAACCTGCTATTGAAAATGAAAAAACAGTGACTGAGTACCGAAACGGATCTAATAGTGTATTTGTAGATAAGGTGTCGGAACAAAACGTATTATACAGCATAGAAAGAATAAGGCAAGAAAGTACGCTGATTAATGAACTTGAAAAGGCTGGAAAAATTAAAATAGTTGGCGGTTTTTATGATGTAGAAACGGGTAAGGTGAATTTTTATGAATAGCAGCACTACACCGTAGTCGGATACAACCATTCAAAAAGCCCTTTAAATTCCCTGCTCCAGAAGGCTTCTGTATGTTGGCCACGGTCTTTTACAACTACTTGAAATTGGTCATCGGAGAACCCCGCATCTTTGAGCGTCCAATAGGTATGTTCCATCGTTCCGGCCATGGAGCGCATTTCTTTTTTGCTGGCGGAAAGATAGATTTGGCTTTTTGAGCCAGATACTTGTGCGGGTAATTCCATCACCTTAGGATTGAACCAAAATGAAGGCGAAAGCACACCCACTTTACCAAAAACGTGGTTGTATTTCATGCCCGCATAAAAGGCAATCAATCCTCCCATTGAAGAACCAACGATTCCGGTGGCTTCGCGTTGTCCCCATGTACGATAGGTTTGGTCGATAAATGGTTTTACGGTATGTTCTACAAATTGGAGGTACTGATCGCCCTGTGCTTTGGTACGTCCTTTGGAAAATGGTGCATACTCTCTTATCCGATCAATACCAGCATTATCAATACCGACTAAAATGGCTTGTCGCATTAAAGGTTGTCGCGTCATTTGTTCTTGTAGTTTCCAATATCCAAAAGCAGCAGTTTGGGCTTCAAACAGGTTTTGCCCATCTTGTAGATAGATGACAGGGAACCGTTTTTTGACTTCTTTTTCGTAATTGCGCGGTAAAAGCACCCTGATGCTTCGGGTGCGGTCAAGTTGGGGGCTATAAAAATTATTGTGGATGATGAGCATTGTAATTTGGGGTGGTTGAGAGGAGGCAGACACGTAGGTCTGCCATTACGGTGATTTACCGATAAACAAATTGGATGGCCATATCTCAAGCGAGAGGATATGAATTATTTCCTTTTTCACTTGCCCAATACTCCCTTTCCTTGCGCCAAAGCATCTTGAATATCTTTTAAATTTTTGGCTATTTTTGCTTTTTGGTCGTTCAAGTAACTGGTCGCGGCCTCAATGGGCATATCCTCTGCGGGGGAATTGTATTGCTGCATCCAATCCATCATATCGGCCTCTGCTTTACGGATGGTGCGAACGGCAGTTTGAAGCGAATCATAACGGGGCGAAAGGGAATCCACGCCGGGCAAAGCTGCACGGATAGCACTGGCCACAGCGTTCATGTCGCCCATAGATTTCATGGCTTCGTCGTGGAGATCCATCGTTGCTTTTTCTAGGGTTTCAACGGCTTTACGGTCGTTGCAGGACATAAGGGTAAGGGCAGCAACAGCGAGTATAAGGGTTACGTATTTCAAGGTGTGTATATGGTTAAATTTTTAATTGTACGAAAAATACCCGTTGCCAATGGATGCTTGACAACGGGTATTATAACGTTATACTTCAAGGAATGGTTTATTTTTTGAAACATATTTTCTCCAACAAACGTCACTACATTTTAACCACCTGCTTTGAGGCCAACACTACCCCGTTTTCTTCATATTGTAACCAATAAGTACCCGGGGCGAAGGTATTTACTTCTAACACATCCGTTACATCGTCCAAAGCAGAAATCCATTCTTGCATGATGCGTCCTTCTGTACTTACAATACGAAAGCGGCCTTTGGAAAACGGATAACCAGCATGAAAAACCGCCAATGAACTGGATAC
>JBEAVK010000107.1:0-19772 GCA_041160955.1 Bacteroidota bacterium | reverse complement strand
TCAAATCAAGGCAAATTTTGCAGTCGAAATGGGGTATTTTCGGCGAAAAATTTAACGAAAATTTGGCGAAAATTAACCATTCTCAGCATACGAAACTAATTCTGTATAATGTCTATTAATTATATGGACACATCTTTGATATTAGACAAGATAAATTTTAATAATTGATCGGCTGAAGCCTCCTCTGTACTTTCGTTGGTATGGATAATGAGATCAACATCTTGTGGTGGTTCAAAAGGATCATTTACGCCCGATAAATTATGTATTTTTTGTTCGTGGTGATCTGGTAAAAATGCACGATAATACAGCCCTTTTGTGTCCCTGCGCCGCAAGGTCTCGATATCACAATTCACCCAAACGGTCTTCACCAAATTGGACTTATTTTTTAGTTCTGTTCTAACGGCCTCAAAAGGATTGATGGCTGCTATGAGCACAATCACATTAAATTGAACAAGTTTAAGCCCTACAAATCCCAGTCTTCTTATATTTTCGCAGCGATCTTCTTTGGAAAAACCTAAATCTTTGCAAAGGCTTTTTCGGTATTCATCGCCATCTATAATCTCTACAGCATAGCCCAAACTTACCAGTTGAATCTTCGTTTTTAGAGCAATAGTTGATTTACCCGCTCCTGATAACCCTGTTAATTGAACTAATATCATTCCAATAGGGATGGTTGCTTTTTAAACGCTACTGCTGTGTGCTGCTTAGACTCAAATTGGGTCATTTCCAATGATAATGCTATCTCCGATTTCGAGTACCGAAGATTAAAATGAGGTAAAATGACAGATTCATATTCCGCAATAAAATCGGGATAATCTACAAAACATGATTTTTCATTTTTCCCCTGATGGGCAAAATGGCGGTGCTTCAGTAGCATTAGCCGAATATAACCCTCTTGATCTTCGTAAATATCCGTATCGCTTAGAAAATGCTGTCTCATTGAATCCACTGGATGATTCCACCAATCTACAAATCCTTTACCAGACTTTAATAAAGACTGAACCGTATCCTCCGTATCGCGATCTATATAAATCCAGTTGGTATCAGGATATAATTTTTGAAAAATATGCACAAAAAAAACGTTCCATGATGTCATTTTAAAGATCAAATACTGCTCATCGTGGATAGGTTGACGATAAGCATCCATAATCCGCTTTAAATGATTCAAAACCGTTGCCTCCGGCAGATCATACAATAAAGAGGATAATAGTAAACCATTGATCGCTTCTGTTTCCGAGACCACCCTTACTTTGGGCAATTTACTCAGCATTTTCGACAATAAAGTGGATCCGCAATGGGCAGTATGAAAAATAAATCCTTTTATTTCCAATAAATCCGCAGCATTAAAATTGTCTAAATCGTCCAGTTTGTATGTCTTTCGTTCTGTCAACTGCACCCTAGAATGCACTACACCATCGTTAAAAAATGGGTAATCAAACGCGGCAGCGCCAACGACCTCGCAAATCGTGTTGGGTACTGGAGCCACTGTGGTATAAACTGGAAATTTCACTTCTTTCATCTCTGGTTGTTTCAACATATTTAGTGTCCACAGACACAACGCGAATGCCCGCAAGATTCCATTATAGCCTTATTTCCAAAATTACTGCCTGGTTTTTCGAACCAAAAAGTACCGCGTTGTTTCGTATAATTGCCGGTTTCGTTCAAGGTGGCCGCTTCGTATAGTCGGCCATTGACCATTACCTGTTGTATTTTTTCAGAGTTTTGGATATTGTCCAATGGGTTGGCGTTCAGAATAATTAAATCGGCTAATTTACCTGTTTTGAGCGAGCCAATTTCTTTATCCATACCCAAGTAAACAGCACCGTTTATCGTAGCACATTTGAGGGCCTGTTGGTTGCTCATACCGCCTTGTTGGAGCATCCAGAGTTCCCAATGCGCCCCCAAGCCCTGCAACTGTCCATGCGAACCGAGGTTGATATTGATACCGTTGTCTTGCATCTTTTTTAGGCTTTTACTCACAAGTATATGGCCGTTGGTATATTCCTCTTCGGGTATCATTTCGCGGTGACGCGAGCGGCTATCAAGTACAAAACCGGGCGTAAAAGTGCGTAATGGTTGTTTTTTCCATACCTCCGATTTTTGATACCAATAGTATTCGCCATTCACTGCGCCATAGCATACAATGAGTGTGGGCGTGTTGTGTGCACGTGTACGTTTCCAAAATTGTACCACATCTTCGTAAACAGTAGCTATGGGCAGATTATGCTCCACGCCTGTATGTCCATCCGCTACCTGCGTCATGTTGTGGTAGAAAAATGAACCACCTTCTGGCACTACCGACATTTGAAGTTCTTTGGCAGCGGCAATCACCTGCTGGCGTTGTTCGCGGCGGGGCTGATTATAACTTTTCACCGAAATAGCACCCCAAGCCTTTGTCCTCCGAAGCGTACTCCGCGCATCGTCAAGGCTATTAATGGGTGCTTTGAAATCGCCATCTGCGCCGTACAAAATCGTACCAGTGCTAAACAAACGAGGCCCTAACATACGACCTGATTTGAGCATTTCGGCATTAGAAAAAGCCATTTCGCTATTCACAGATGGATCGTGCATAGTAGTTACGCCATACGCGAGGTTAGCGTAGTACTCCCATTGCTTCTGTGGGTTAAGACCAAAACGGAAATTACCCGAATGGCTATGTACATCGACAATACCGGGCATAATCGTTTTGCCTTTGCAGTCGATCGTTTTGCCTCCAATGCCTTTGTAGCCGCTGCTTGTACCTACATAAGTTAGGATATTATTGGTCACTTCAATCGTTCCATTTTCGATAACTTGATCGTTTTCGCAGGTGATAATGCGCGCATTTTTAAGGACAAATACACCAGTTGGCGTATCGTAAGGAAGCGTAAGACCTATTTTTATACCTGTTTCGGGTAGTGGCGGCAAAGAATCTGGCGCACCGGGCAAGAATAGAAAACGGGAATTCAAATCAAGGCTAAAGTATTCATCCCCTAAAGTGTAAAATACTTTTTTACTATCGCCGCTCCAGTGCAGGTTGTACCCCGCATCTTTGGCAATCTGTGTAACTGGAATAGATCTGGTATCGGCACTTAGGTCAATTGTTTGCCCCGAAGCCGGCATAGCACAGATATACGCTTTGTGCAATTCGCTGAAAGCCAACCATTTGCCATCGGGAGAAGGTGTCCATTGGTTGGAATATTTACTTTTGAACAACACCTTTTTATCGCGGCCATTTAGGTCGAAAGACAAGAGTTGTTTGCCCAATTCGCCAAATAAGTCGCCGCCCGTTGTGGTTAATATACGCTTGCCATCGGGTGAAAACTGTGGATTTTCGCCTTCATCAGTGATATATCTCGCTATTTTTCGGCTATTGAGTTCATAGATGTAAATACCAGATTTTACGGTGCGCGATGGGCCAGTTTGGTCGTCGCCAGATTGGGAAACAAACACAATGGACTTGCCATCGGGTGAATATTGTGGTGTACGCAACACACCGCTTACAGGTATTTGTTTTAAGGCACCGCTTGCCCAGTTCATTTGCCAAATCCCACCGCCGTATTCATCGCTCCAAGTGACAAACAGTATATCATTGCCATCTAAAGAAAAACTAGGTTCAAACTCCAGCAAATCAGGGTTTTCTACGTCTTTTCCATTAAAAACAGTGCGACCATAACCTTTAGCGACCAATAATTCCGGTGTGCCATTGGGTAGTGTTTTTTTATACAATTTTCCAGCCGCATTAAACAAGAGTACTTTGCCATCAGGGCTAGTAATGGCTTGGCGAATAGCGCGAGCCGTAAATTGCTTTTCATATACTTTATGCTCAAACTTGAGGGTTTCTGCCAATTTTGTCTTTACATTACAGGAAAACGGTACATCCTTGACTTGTACATTGGTACTGAAATTGGTATCGTTTAATTTACCCAAATCGAAGGATACATTTTTTATTTTGCCACCCGCCCAAATCACAATACTCCGATCATTCGTAGTGCCGGGCAGCCAAGCAAATCCAGTATAAACCCCAAATACAGTCCATGCCTCTTGTTGGTCTTTGTCCAATCCGTTGTAAATTGGGTATTCCAAACCAGTACTCATTTCACGTAGAAAAAGTACAGTTTTTGTATCCACACGGCGTACAAAAGCCAACCATTCGCCGTCAGGACTGATTTGTGGGCGACAAGCACCGCCGGAGCCACCTGTAATATCTTCCACTTTGCCTTCTTCGCGGTCGTACCTTCTGATCGCCGTAATTTGCTTGAGTGGGTCTTTATTATACTGAAAATAACCGCCAGGATATAGGTCTTCGCTAAAATACACATAGCGTCCATCTGTACTGATGGACGGCTCATTCACGTCTTGTTGGTCGTTTTTGCGTTTGGTCAACTGCAGGCCATCGCCACCGGAGATATGATACATCCACATTTCACCAGCACCGAGCGATCGGGTATTTGTGAAATGCTTGCGTGCTATAAAATATTGACCACCGGGCATCCAAGTCGCATTATTGAGCAATTGGAACGATTCTTTGGTGATTTGTTTGGGTTTACTGCCATCAGTTTGTACCACCCAAATATTATCGCCTCCACCAGCATCGGAGGTAAAAAGGATTTGTTGACCATCAGGCGAAAAGCGCGGTTGTACTTCCCAAGCCAAGCCATTACGGATACAGGTAGCCGTACCACCAGCAATGGGCATTGTATAAATATCGCCGAGTAAATCAAAAGCGATGGTTTGGCCATTGGGAGATACATCGACATTCATCCAGGTGCCCTCGGTAACGGTGAATGTTTGTTCGCTGTAATTGATGCCCGTGGGATTATTGACGTCCCATTTTTTATCTTGCGCCGAAAGTGTAGTGCAAAAGCAAAGAAGTAATAATAATTTCTTCATGAAATAGTAAGGTTAGTTCGGGCAAAGTTAGTAATTATCCCGAAATTACTCCCCCTTTTTCCCCCACCGATAAGAACTGATATCAAAACCTGCCAAATCCAGTACCCGATCAGTTACCGTTGCGGCTACTTCTTCTATGGTTGTAGGATTGGAGTAAAAAGATGGCGTTGCGGGACAGATGATTCCGCCGGCTTCGGTTACTGTTTTCATATTATTGATATGGATCAAACTCAATGGCGTTTCGCGGGTAACCAGGATCAATCGGCGGCGTTCTTTTAGCACCACATCGGCGGCGCGGGTCATTAGGTCATTACTGATACCTGTTGCTACGCGAGAGAGCATGCCCATAGAGCATGGGCAAATTATCATGGTATCGTATTTTGCAGAACCCGAGGCAAAGGGTGCATTAAAATCGTTTTTTTTATAAAAATCAAAGGGATAAATACTAAAATCGGGTGTACCAACCTCTAATTCCCAATTTAAAACAGCATTCTCAGACATTACAATGCCCACAGCATCCCATTGTTCTTTTATTTGAACGAGACGATCAAATAGAATTTTGGCGTACATTGCCCCCGAAGAACCCGCAACACCTAATACAAGTCTTTTTTTCATATCTTTTAAACGCATCTTATCAGAACTTGTTTAAGCATTTTTAGAACGAGTCAACAAAAATTGCTTTACCTGCACCTAGTACATAAACAGAACAACAATATCGCCTAATTGCAGGTATTGGACAACCTAAACACAAACTTTTACACCTATGTTATTAAAGCAGAAAATTTGGCTTTTTATCATCGTATTTATTGGTCTAACAGCCTGTAAATCCGACACTGAAACCATAGAAACCACCAATGAATTTGGACGTAAAATCCGTTACGAACGCAAAAAAACAGATTTTGCCAAACACGGAAAATACCAATCTTTTGGTGAAAATGGCGTATTAACAGAAGAAACATACTATGAAAATGATACTTTGCACGGGTCGAGGAAATATTTTTATCCCAATGGCAAAGTAGAATCAGAAGAGCAGTTTGTTCATGGTTTGCACCACGGCCCGTACCGCAAATACTTTGAATCTGGCAGATTAGAGATCCAACAAGAATTTATCAATGACGCTATGGAAGGCATGAGTATTCGGTATTATCCCAATGGTCAAAAAATGGAGGAAGTGATGATTGTCCATAACGATGAAAATGGCCCATTCAAGGAATATTACGATACGGGCATCCTAAAAACAGAAGGTAATTATATTTTTATCGACGATACTGCTGCCGAACAGGGCGAACTCAAAGAATACGATTCCACTGGCGTTCTAGTTCGAATTGCAGATTGTGAAGCAGGTGTTTGCCGAACGAGATGGCGCAAGGAATAGTAGGTCATACAAACCCTAAATATACTGAAAAATAAGTTTTTTAGGATTTCAAGTCTCTACTTTCGCATATTTGTAGCGGTTGACCGACCTAGAATGGGTCGGCTATACCTGCTAATAAACATAAAATTTTAAAGCGCACCAAAATATTTATAAAAATATCATAACATTATATCATGAAGCAAAAGTTACTATTACTTTTCATTCTTACTATTATTTGTAGCAACACAGGACTAATGGCACAAGTACAAGGAGGCCAAAATACCTTTTCTTTTGTCAGCCTTTCCCCTTCTGCTCGTGCAACGGCTTTAGGAGGGTCGCAAATAGCCGTACGCGATGATGAAATTGCTTTTGCGGCATTAAATCCTGCGGCACTCAACCCTTTGATGAGTGGGCGATTGGCATTTAACCACAATTTTTACCTCTCCGATATACAACATGGTTATGCGTCTTATGGCCATTATTTAAAAAAATATGGTTTTACGGTACACGGAGGTATTCAATATACCGATTACGGCAATATTAAAGAAGCAGATGTATTTGGTACTGTAACCGGACAAGTAAAGGCCAAAGAAACCATGCTGATGATAGGTGGTGCACGCCAGTTGAGCGAAAAATTGTCCTTAGGGGTCAATTTTAAATACGCCACCTCTACCCTAGCGGCCTATAATGCCGGAGCCATACTGGCCGATGCGGGGCTTTTATACGCCGATACTGCACGCCGTTATACGGTAGCAGTGGTATTCCGCAATGTGGGCGCACAAGTGAACTCCTTTAATGGCAATCGGGAATCTCTGCCCAGCGACCTACAAATTGCGGTAAGTAAGCGCTTAAAATACCTACCCTTCCGGCTTACAGTGATCGCACACCAGCTCCAAAAATGGCAAATCAGATACGACGACCCAAGTTTACAGACCTCCGATTTTTTCAATTTCAACGGCGAACAACAGGATGACAAGGGATTTCCGGGTATTGATAATTTTTTCAGGCATTTGATTTTTAACGGTGAGTTCCTACTCGGCAAAACAGAATCGTTCCGACTTCGTTTTGGCTATAACCACCTCCGAAAAAAGGAATTATCCGTAAAAAACTACCGAAGTCTTGCAGGGTTCTCTGGTGGAGTAGGGATAAAAATCAACCGTTTTAGGGTAGATTTTGGCTATTCTACTTATCATTTGGCTGGAGGCGTGGTACATCTAGGAATTGGTACTAACTTGCGCGACTTTTTCTAGCAAATTTTATTTTATGCAACTTACGAAAACTGTACTTTTCATCGCATTATTGTCGTTCTTGGCGTGCAAAAACGACCCCAAAACAAATAGTAACGCCCCAAATAGCGCCACTACGCCTCCATCTGCTGGCTCAGTTGCGAATCAACCAGAGGTGCTGCTTTACTCCGTCAATGTAAATAACCTTCAGTTGCGCGATCAGCCTACAAGTATTGGGTCGCAGGTGATTACAAAATTAGTAGAAGGTAGTTTTGTAACGGGGCTAGGCGAAAAATCAGCAAAGCAAGAAGAATTGGAGTTGCGGGGCATTCCCTACAAAGACTTTTTTTATAAAGTAACATCGAGTTCACCGGAGCAATATACTGGTTGGTTGTTTGGTGCTGCACTTACCACGGTGTATGCAGGGAGCAAACAGGATAGCCCAGATTTAGGGAAACTGGCGCAATTGAACAACTATTTGGTGACTTTGAATGCAAAAGACCTGAAAAGCGGTAAAAAGGCATGGGATTTTGTGACTGCCAATTTTGCCGATACCAAAGACGCGCTTGCGGATGCATCTTATATTTTGTTGTCCAATTTTCTGACTAAAATGGAAGTGGAAGGTGCGTTTTATACACTTACTGAAAAAAGCATTCAATGGAAACCAGCCGATATGGAGGCCATTTATGCGGGCAAATTTGAGATGAATACGTACCCACTCACCAAAACTTTGAAGGAAAATGGTTTTAGGTTAGAAACCGCCGAGGGTATGGTTTTTCCTATTGCTGACTGGCAAAAACTATACGATTTTTTTGGTTCGAGGGTGAGCAAAGTGATGAAATCGTATTTAGATCAAAATGTACAAGAGCAAAAAGATGGATATGCCAGCGATGGCGGATTGATTATATCTGTAGCGCAACTCGCTGAACGGGCCGCATTTTGGGAACAATTCAACAAAGAAAACCCTTATTTCCCCATGTCTGAAAATACCCGAATTACCGAAGAGTGGATGCGCGCCACCGTGATTTGTGGTTTAAATAATACGCCCACTAACGACTACGAAACGGGAAAAATATCGGAAGAATTTAAGCAGGCATGGCTTATGATTCTACAAAAGTATCCAAACACTAAATTAGCCGCTAAGGTCAAGGAAATCAGTGACTTATATGCTGCCAATAATTGGAAACACAACGAAACCATAGAAAACTGGGTTACCAAGTTTCAGGAGACTAATGCGTATTAAGCGTACTTAAAACAAGCCATGCAATTCGGCTTGCACCATTTCAAGTACTTTTGAAAGGTCTTCGGGACTATTTTGGAAATCGAGGTTATCGACATTGATGACCAATAACCTTCCGTGTTTATAACTGGAAATCCATTCGTCATAGCGTTCGTTGAGCCGCTTTAGATAATCAAGACTGATACTACCCTCGTAGTCCCTACCGCGCGATTGAATATGCTCTACCAATGTTGGGATACTCGCTTTGAGGTAAATCAACAAATCTGGTGGTCGTATTTGTGACACCATACAATCGAACAATGTCATGTAATTATCGAAGTCGCGGCGTTCCATCAGCCCCATATCGGCCAAATTAGGCGCGAAAATATGCGCATCTTCAAATATAGTACGGTCTTGAATTACCGTGCGGCTACCCGCTTGGATATTGACGACCTGTTGGTATCTACTGGAGAGGAAAAATACTTGGAGATTAAACGACCAACGCTTCATTTCCATATAAAAATCGGAGAGATAAGGATTATTCTCGGTATTTTCGTAGTGTACGTCCCATCCAAAACGGCGGGCGAGTAGTTCACTCAAAGTCGTTTTACCGGCTCCGATATTTCCAGCAATTGCAATGTGCTTAATTTGCTGTTTTCCTGTACTATTGTCTGTTTGTATCATAAAAAAAAGGGAACGCGAAGGTAGATTGTTTTTTTGGATTGGTGTATTTTTTTCCTTTTTTTCAATGTGAAGTAAAATAAATGCTGCTTGACCTTCTATGAATTATGCCAAATTAGACACTTTCGACTAAAAATAAAACAGCGGCTAGGTCTTGATAACAAAAATCTATCTACCTTTGCAGACATTTTTTTGCATTTTTCCAATTTTTCCTTCGCAAACAAATAACATGAAGAAACTATATAAATATTTATTCGCACTCGTTGCTTTTGGCACGCTTGTTAGCAGTTGTTCTAACGAGTTTGAACTCACATCCCCTTGGAAAGAGATTCCCGTAGTATATGCCATTCTTTCCCCTAAAGATGAATACCATTATATAAGGGTGGAAAAAGCATTTTTGGATCCCGAAAAAAGTGCGCTTGTAGTGGCACAAATTGCAGATTCACTTTATTACCGCGAAGAGGAAATTAGCGTTTTCTTGCAAAGAAAGGGAGAATCTGCATTGTTTCCATTGGAGCGCGTGGACGGAAATTTGTACGGCCATGTACGCGACACCGGTATTTTTGCTAATTCGCCGAATTGGTTGTATCGCATCAAGGACTCCAATTTGCCGGGTGGATTAAGAGAGCAATCAACTTATACTATGGTCATCAAACGTAAAGATGGCCGCCCCGATATTACAGCAGAAACGACTATTCCAAAGTCTTTTCAAATTGTAGCGCCCAATACAAGTGGTACACCCCGGATCATCACATTTGGTGATACCCCTACCTCGTTCCGGTGGACGCACGATGCCAATGCCGTTTATTTCAACGTAACGGTTACCCTTCCTTATCGCGAGCGCGATGCCAATGGTACCACAATACGTCGTGATACCATCGTTTGGCGTGCGGCCGAAAATGAATTGGCAACCCCTGGAGGTAGCGGAAATACGCAGTTGCTGATTAATGGTGCCGCATTTTTCCAAGTATTGGTCGATAATATTAAAACACCCAATGACGGGCGAGTTCGTATTTTTGGCACTACCATCAGCGTAAAAGTAGAAGGTGGAGGCAGGGAAATTCGCGAATTTGTGCTGACAGAGGAAGCCAATTCTGGTTTAACTGGTGCTGAAATAGTCCAAACCTATACCAATTTATCGGAAGGTATTGGCATATTTACTGCTAAAAATGTAGCCTTAGAAGGCGATTTTCGACTTAGCGACCCAACCATCACTGCACTCCTTAATTCCCCTTTAACTAGGGATTTGAATATCAAAATACAGTAATAAGGCAATACCATCCTTCAAATAAACTATAAGGGTTGAATAGGAGTAAGTAACTTATTAGACATAAGAGACTATTCCAATTCAGCCCTTTTTTTATAATATTTGGACAACTAAACAGCCAAATTGTCGCATTTTTCGTTAACTCGACCTCGGAGTGGTCCAACATTTGTAAATGGAGTATAAAGAACACCAATCCATGCCAGAACATAATTTTATATATGTTACAATAGGAATCACCTCATTGTTGGTTATGATTGTGGCTGCAAAAACGAGTATTTTGCTGGCATTATTAATACCTGCATCATTGTTTTTATTGGCCAATCAATGATCGTCGATATAAACGACTAACCGTTGTTTAACACGGTCAATTTTTTTCATCATTTCGCGAAAAAACCAATCTCTTATCCGTTCCGAAACCTGCGTCATGTGGTTCGATTTGCTCATCACTTCCTCAAACCAATCATTCGTAAATTTACAAAAACGCTCGTCGGTTGTGCGCATAAAATTAGGCCCATTGTAGGTAAAATACACCACAGGCCCTAAATCCGACTGCATAGAAGTGATATTGGTGGTAAAGAAAATTTCGTTATGGTACAAATGGAACTTAGCAGCAAACTCGGAGGCGGAACTGCCCACTTCAAATTTACGGCCAGCAATGACCATTTCTTTCACATGATTGACCCATTTTCCCAAAATATCACAAAGTGCCAATGCTTCATTTGGGTCTGCAAAACTTTCGGAATACAGTAGATATTCAATTTGCGCCAGCGTCATATCAATAGATCCTACATTAAGCAGTTCAACCGTTTCTACGTGGTTATAATGGTTTTGCGATTCTTTAATCGTGCGACGTACAGGTTCTGTTATGAGGCTAAAACTAAATGGCCGATCACGAAGATATTCAAAATTCCAAGAAGTACGCCCCCAAATATACAGTTTAAACCCCAATAATTCGGGAAAATACGTGCAGGCCATAATCGGTATTTCAGTGGAAGCGCTGTACATCCGTAAATTGGGCATACGGCGTACCAATTCAAAATCTCGATTAAAATAGGTCATATATTCCTCGAAATTGTGTACTTTCTGTGTGATGGGCTTAAAAGAGCACACCAGTTTTGTACTATCCGAGAACACCAACCGATCCAATGAAATATTGAAATGAATGGCCAATAACTGCATTTCCTGCGGCGTGAGCAATGTATCACCCCGCAAACGGCGATAAACCGGATCTTTGGTGGAATTAAGGATGCGGCAGAGATCCTCCACTGCATCCGAACGGCGCTCGTAACGCGCCACAATATTGTCTAAAAGTCGCTCCTGAAGATTGGGCTGTTGCATAAAGTACAGATGAATTGTTGATTGATTTTGAAAAATACACGATTACAAACTACCAAACCAGTCCATAATCTGGCTAAAAAAGGAAAGCAACAAACTGGGTTTGAATACAAATGGAAAAAGAAAACCAAATACCGCACCATAAAAGTGAGCAGTATGGTCAATATTATCACCACCCCTGTTGGCAGCATAAGAACTATACCATAAATATAAAAACCCAAAAATAAACCCTGGAATATGTATTGGAATAAAAAATATACCAATACCGATTGTTGGAACAAACAAAATACAAGCAAAAATAATCGCTGATGTAACGCCCGAAGAACCAATACTCGCAAAATAAGGATTATCTTTATGCTTTATGTATGTAGCAGAAGAGGCCGCAATGATGGACAATATGTAAAAAAGTAAAAACATAAAGGTCGGTGCTTCTGGGAAAATCTGCTTAAAACACCGTTCGAGTATTGGCCCAAAAAAATACAGTGTCATCATATTAAACAGCAGGTGGGTAAAATCACCGTGTAATAAACCTCCTGTCAACCAACGGTATTGCTCTCCCCTACGCGCCTCGGCATAAGGCCAATGTTTTAGTTTTTCAAATACATTGTGATCGCTCAAGGCCCACATCGAAATGAGCACGGTAAATCCGAGGATAATATAAGATACGGGCATTATAATAAATTTGATATTTTTTGATGAATTAAATACTTACTATTACTCTTTTACAAAATCTAATGATACAGAATTGATACAGTACCGAAGACCAGTTGGGCGCGGGCCGTCATCAAAAACATGTCCTTGGTGACCGCCACACCGCGCACATTCTACCTCTACACGGGTCATTCCGTGGCTTTCGTCCCTATTTTCGGTTACATATCGCTTGTCTATTGGTTCATAAAAGGACGGCCAGCCGGTGCCTGATTCAAATTTAGTGCTCGAAGCGAACAACGGCAAACGGCAGCCGCGGCAAACATAAGTACCTTTTTCGTGATTTTTCCAATAATCGCCAGAAAAAGCATATTCGGTGCCTTCTTTTCTTAAAACATTGTACGATTTAGCAGGTAAAATACGCGCCCACTCCTCATCGGACTTGGTTACCTTTATCAATTTGCCTTCAGTATCATACACCGCTGGTATCATTGAATCCGTGGTAGTAATAGCCGCATCTGGCGTTGTAGTGGTGCTGACTTTGGCTTGCTGCTGGCCAGTATTACAGGCATAGAGTAGCAAGGTAAAAAGAAAAATACGCATAGTGTGTGTTGTTTATTTGTGAAGCAAAATTATTTAAGAATTTTGCCGATTTTATCAAAATGTTTTGAGTGCATGACAAAATCGGGGCTTGATATTTTATTTATACAAACAATTGATTGTAACTAAAACAATTGTTTGCAAGTAAATTGTCGGGGTGACAGAAAAAGTCGCCCCGACAATATCCTAATATTCGATCAGTGTTCACTTGGAGATCGTTGAATATTGCGCCTAATTTTTGGCATTATTGAGACCTTCAGGTGAGTGGGGATACTGTATTTGGACTATTGTCGGGGCGACTTTTTCTGTCACCCCGACAATTTAGTTGAAATCCATTGTTTGCGTAAATAAAATATCATGTCACGCACTCGAATATTTTTTTATCAAATTGGCACCATTTCAGGGTTTAATTTTTATCAAACATTCTACAGTGGGACGGTTACCAAAACTTTCTAAATAATATTAATTTTAGCGAACTTGCAAATGTACGGTTTTATAGTTTTCCGCAATCACTTTATGTCCATCTCATTCCTAAAATCAAAAACCATATCAGCCCACCGGCCTACTTCCAATACCCCTGTTGACGCATCACCATTGGCCTCCGCTGCTGTACGCGTATAGGCGCACAAGGCTTCTGCGGGGGTAATCTGCTCGTCCAATGCGATGACGACATCTGTATGGTCTTTGCGCTCCACGGCATTTTTTATACCTGTACGCGGATCAAAATCCTTCACTACTGGTGCATCCGACGAAAAAGCCAACGAAATACCCGCATCCAACATGGTACGGTATGGGTAAATGCGTTGGACATATTCATCGGGCAAATATTGCCTAAAATTCACACCCAATTCATACAAAAAAATGGGTTGTGACACGCAAAAAGTACCCATATCGCGCATTTTAGCCAAATGCTCCGCTTCCGGTAATCCAAGGTGTTCTATCCTATGGCGCAGCCCTTTGGCATTACTTTTTTGGATTTTTTCATACACACCTACGACCATTTCAATGGCCGCATCCCCAATGGCGTGGGTCGCTATTTTGAAACCCGCCGACTGCGATTCTAAGGCTAATTGTTCAAAAAACGTAGGATTTAAGCGCAAAACACCGTGTTCTGCTGTGTTTTTATACGCCGTTTTGACGGCAGCCGTTTTGCCAGAAATACCGCCATCGGAAAAGAATTTGACCGTATTGACCGTCAAATAATCGCTTTGGAACAGTTCGGGCAACGGCAATGCTTGTACTGCTCCATCTGGCACACGAATAGGTACTGCATTAATGCGGATTTTAAGTTCTCCTGCTTTGTTCATGGCATGATAGACCGCCATTAGATCGGGCATAACGGCAGGATCGGTAGCCGAGGTGATGCCTTTTTCCAATAATGCATCTTGAGCGGCGAGTACCATTTCACGATAAGCATCGGGACTGGGATCGGGGATATATTTTTTGGCCAAACCCAAGGCCGTTTCGGTGATAATCCCATTGGGTATTCCTTGCGTATCCAACCTGATTTCGCCGCCCTGCGGCGGTATCGTTTGGGGCGTGATACCACAAATTTCCAAGGCTTTTGTATTCAAAATGGCGATATGCGCACAAGTACGGATAATTTGACAAGGGCGATCGGGTAATACTTGATCCAAATCATGGCGGGTTGGTATTTGGCTATCCTCAAACAACGCTTCGTTAAAACCACGCGCCAATATCCATGGCCGATGGGGAAATTTACGGGCAAAATCGGCAATAGCATCCAACATAGCAGATTTACTGCGCACGCCCCGCAGATCGAGCATATAAGTCAATAAATCACCTACTTTCCAAATATGGATATGCGCGTCGATAAAACCCGGAATGACGGTTTGCCCTTGTAAATCAATGGTTTGTGCCGATATTGGAGCGGGTACATTTACGCCAATGATCTTGTTTTGGTGCACGAGCAGGTTGTCCGCTACGGGGAGCGCGGTAGATTGCGTCAAGAATTTGGCGTTGTGATAGTATAGCATCGTAATATTTCTAAGAAATAAAAGGCAAATGTAAAAAGAACGCCTCATTTTTGCGGGATGAAATCTGTACAAGGCAATTATATCAACGGCCAATGGACATCTGCCATTGGAGGCGGCACTTTTGAGGTGATGAATCCCGCTACTGAAACGACTTTTGGCACCATTCCGTGGGGCGGCAGCGACGACGCTCAATTGGCTATTTCGGCGGCAGTCGGTGCATTAAGCGGTTGGAAAAAAACCAACCCTTGGCAACGCGCCGATATCCTCAAAAAAGTAGCGTCGCTCATGCGCGAACGTGCGCGAACCTTGGCTGCCATTACAGTAGAAGAAGCCGGAAAACCGATGGTAGAAGCCGTGGGCGAATGGACAATTGCAGCCCAGTTTTTTGAGTGGTTCGCCGAAGAAGGCAAACGCGCAACGGGACAAGTATTGCCCGCAAGTAGGAACAACAAACGGATGTCGGTGATCGTACAACCCATTGGTGTTGTGGGGATTATCACGGCTTGGAACTTTCCAGTTTGGAATGTGGCGCGGGTATGGGCAGCGTCTTTGGCGGCAGGCTGTACCTTTGTTGCAAAAGCCTCGGAATATACGCCTTTGACCGCCATTGCCTTGATGCAACTTTTAGAAGAAGCGGGTGTGCCTGCGGGTGCAGCCAATTTGATACACGGCGATGCCCATGCTATTGGTCAGGCATTATTGCACCATAAAGAGGTGCGCAAAATGCACTTTGTAGGTAGTACCCGTGTCGGAAAAATATTGATGGATGGTGCATCTATGACCAATACGCGCTTGTCTTTGGAACTGGGTGGTAATGCACCTTGCCTTATTTTTCCGGATATGGATGCAGTAAGCATGGGTAAAGCCGCTGCTGCCGCCAAATGCCGAAATTGTGGTCAGGTTTGCGTTTCTCCGCAAAGATTTATCGTTCACCGCTCTATTTACGACGTATTTTGCCAAGAGGCAGCGGCGTATTTATCCACGTTAAAAATGGGGAATGGCGCGGATGCGGATACACAAGTGGGGCCATTGATCAATGGGCGGCAAAGGGATATGGTGGCTCAATTGGTGCAAGATGCCATAGCGGCGGGAGCAAAACTGCTTTGTGGTGGCCACGCACCAGCCGATCTGGAAAAAGGATATTTCTACGCCCCTACCCTATTGAAAGATGTAACACCAGATAATCCACTGTTTAGAAACGAAGTATTTGGCCCCGTGATGTCAGTTACGCCTTTCGATACCGAAGCAGAGGCTATTGCATTGGCCAATGACACGGAATATGGTTTGGCGGCTTATATTTGGACCAATAATTTACAAACATCGATCAAGGTTTCTGAAGCGCTGGAATTTGGGATTATTGGAATCAATGAGTGGAATCCGCATGCTATTGAAGCGCCATTTGGTGGCTGGAAACAAAGCGGATTGGGTTACGAATGCGGGGAAGAAGGGTTGCACGAGTATTTGCATAAGAAACTGGTGGCAACGGGGATTTGAGCCGAATTTTGAATTAATTTTCCAGACACAAAATATTGATTTACAATATTTTAAACAAAAAAATTATTGGCCTGTTTATCAAGGAGTAAAATTTAAATAAAGGATAACAAGCACAATTATATTACCTTTGCAATCATGAATACAAGCAGCATATTAGAGAGCCGCGAAGTGCGCGGTTTGGGTTCTAACCTTGAACTATTGGCCTCGCAGGTGGTAGAGGGTTTTATTGTGGGTTTGCACAAGAGTCCTTTCCACGGTTTTTCGGTGGAATTTGCGGAGCATAGGCTTTACAACCAAGGCGAAAGTACGCGTAATATCGACTGGAAAGTATTTGGCCGTAGCGACAAACTTTTTTCTAAAAAATTTGAAGAAGAGACCAATTTGCGTTGTCAAATCGTAGTAGATGCGTCCTCTACCATGTATTATCCCTACGATGAAAAGAAAAACGACACTTTAAAATACCAAAATAAGTTTTGTTTTGCGGCACAATCCGCAGCAGTACTGATGAATGCGCTCAAAAAACAGCGCGATGCCTTTGGACTTACCCTGTTCGACAATGAAATACGGGTGTCCACCGGTTGTAAATCTACGACAACACATTACCGACAATTGCTCAACCACTTGAGCAAACATATTGAATCTCCTGAATTAAATAAGTCAACGGATTTGGCGCAAAGTCTGCATACCGTGGCAGAATCGGTACATCGTCGGTCGATGATTGTGATCTTTACGGATGTGATTGAGCGTATGGATCAATCGGAGCAACTTTTTTCGGCACTCCAACACTTAAAGCACAATAAGCACGAGGTGATTTTGTTCCATGTAACGGACAAGAAGCACGAATTGGAATTTGATTTTGAGAATCGTCCGTATGTATTTGTGGATATGGAGAGCGGCGAGCAAGTAAAATTGATGCCGAACCAAGTAAAAGAATATTATACCACCCAGATCAACGAATTTATGGGTCAGTTAAAGATGCGTTGTTTGCAGTACAATATTCAGTTTGTAGAAGCGGATATTGAGAAAGGTTTTTTGCCAATTTTGCAAACTTGGATGGTAAAACGGCAGAAAATGGTGTAATCGCAAATCACTGATTACTAAGCACTTACACCCAAATTGTGTATATTTTCTTGTCTTCTATTTCGTATTGTTGTTGTTCCCACGACTTTTGAATATCTCTGTGGTCAAAAACGACGAGATAACCTTGTGTCAACCCTAAGCCATCTAGGTATTGGGCCAATTGCTGAATTCCGCGCTGGTGTGCTTGTTCACCGCGCCATATTTTTAGTTCTACAACATATTTGTGTTGATGGTAGGTAACGACGATGTCCAGCCTTTGTTCTTCATGGATTTCTGGCTCTTTAAAGCTATGACCATGGCCATTAAGTATTGGTTTTAGGAAGGCCAAAAAGACCAATCTTCCATGTTTTTCTAAAAAACCGCGATCTTGTTTGCTGTATTGTTCTTTCATAAATGCCTGAAAGCGCACCAGCACTTTTTCCAAATCTAATCGGTTTTCAGGTAAAATATAAGTATCTGGGTGTTGCACCAAATGGGGAATTTTCCCACCTGTCAGCAAGCGAGAAGTCATATAGCCCGTTATTACTTCCTGATAGATACGGTTGTGGATCGCCACACCTTGATCGTCTTTAAAAATGCCATACTGTACACCTTGCTCGATGATTGGATCTTGCAGGATAAATGGTACCTGTTCAGCATCAACAGCGATACGATACACCAATTGGTATAAATCTGGATAGTCCTCTAAATTATTAGTAAGGCTTTTAAAATTGGTATTATTTTCGCGGATAATCCGGCTAAAAGCAAGTTCAATATCTGCTGTAGTCCAATTTTTGGAGGTTTTCTCGGGTAGAATTACTTCATCTATAATTTTACATAGTCTGCTCACCAAAAACGGGTAACCCGCAGTATAATAGAACAAGGTAGTTGCAATGGTTTGTGCCTCCATTTCAACACCATTTTCCATCGCATATTCCTCCAGCATTGGCACAATTTCGGCAACTTGGAGGTTCATATCTATATCAAAATCAGTAGCGATATTCCATGGGGAATTAAATTTCCGATCAGCGTCGGGGCGAATTTTAGTTTTTAACGTTTTTACGTCATGCACGCCTGCCAGCACCACGGAATGGAAAGTGGGGCGTTCTTGCCGCAGTAGGTATTTATCGCGGAGTACGCTTAAAAAACTCACAAACAATTGATTATTAATACTTTTATCAATTTCATCAATCAGCAAAACCACTTTTTTATTAGCGGAATTGACCAAATCGGAGAGTACATTAGACAGTATTTTAAATGAATTTGTGCTTTGTTTTTGAGTTTGAAGGAGTTCTGTTAAGGAGTGGATACCTAAAAACTGTGTTCGTTCTTGGAGGAGATCCAAAAAAACGGGGCAAAATTCCTCTTCGGAGCGAAAAACATTATCACCAATACCTTCAAAACTTATTCTTAATGCGAGGAAGTCATTAGTAAGATTAAGTGCATTGGACAATTGAAAAAGCGCGGTAGTTTTGCCATATTGACGAGGGCGATTGATGGCGAAATAGTCACCCAATTCCACCATTTTCATGGTTTTGGCAAATTTCCCTGATACATCGGCCATATAATGCTGATCAGGGTAGCAAACACCAGTAATATTGAAGCGCTTTTTCATGGGTCAAAGGTAACGATTTACGATCAAATAGAAGAAAGGTACAACAAAAAATGCACCATAACGGACGAACCGATATAGTGCATTTTACTGTAAATTTTAACATTGACAGGTAGCGAAAAGAACAAAGAGGTCGAGTAGTCGTGCCTTCTAAGTTATGTACTCTTAAAAGGAGGTGTTCCAGCCGCACCTTCCGGTACGGCTACCTTGTTACGACTTAGCCCCAGTCATCTGTTTCACCTTAGACAGCTCCCCGTAAAGTCACCGTCTTCAGGCGCCCCAAACTCCCATGGCTTGACGGGCGGTGTGTACAAGGTCCGGGAACGTATTCACCGCGCCATGGCTGATGCGCGATTACTAGCGATTCCACCTTCATGGAGTCGGGTTGCAGACTCCAATCCGAACTGG
>JBEAVK010000106.1:0-9617 GCA_041160955.1 Bacteroidota bacterium | reverse complement strand
CGGGGTCGTAGCAACCTGGATCAAAAATAATGCAGTCCTTGGTGTCGTCCGTAACGATATAGGTATTTTCTGAAAAAGGGTTAAAAGTGAGTGTGTAAACCATTTGTTTGTGTGATGCGTATGAGACGTAATAGTCATATTGTAACTGCGTTAGCGCAATATTGTTTAATGAGCAAGGATGAACATAAGGCTTCAGCATACTAGTTGACCGAATTTTAGTCACCAATGCGCCATTTTGAGATAAAATATAATAGATATTTAGAATTACGTTTTTAAACGAAAAATGATACTTATAGTCCTCTATAAATATTATGCATTATAGTGATTTTTGCGCCAAATTAAAACAAATGGCATCTTATACATCAGAAGAGCGGGCGTTTTTACAGCAAATTGGTAGCAAAATCAAGGATATTCGTTCTGAACGAGGTCTGTCACAGGAACAGTTATCTTTTGATGCCGACCTTGACAGGACTTATATCGGGTCAGTTGAGCGGGGAGAGCGCAATATCTCTATTATTAATTTGAATAAGATTGCTAAGGCATTAAATTTTCAAATTTCAGAATTTTTTAAAAATTAAGAATGAATCCTGTTTTCAAAAAACCGCCTCTTTCAGTCAAGGATTTGACCCCTTTAGATAAGTTAGCCGAACATTTAGCACCACTCGTTGGCAATTCCTTTGTTTTAACTAGAAAAACACGAACAGATGGCTCAAATGTTCGTAAATTGGTCACCCACCAATTAGAGCAATATAACCTACCTCAGCCGTCTATTGATGGAACTTTTGAAATTGTCCCATTAAAATCCAAAGGAGTCCCAAAGATTCTGCTAGAATTCATTGATACGTATATAGTTACTGGTGGATCATCCTATAATCTACAAGTATGGAATAGGATGCCAGATAGTAATTCTTTATTAGTCACATTAGCATCGAATGAAAGCCTTAAATGCAGCGATGTAAGATTTGTTTTTATCAAAATAGATGTAGAACAAAAAATAATTTCTTCTGTAATCATTTTGACACCAAACTATATTGTTGAAAACTTCGGAAAATTTGGGAAGCCAACAATAAAACACCAATCACTAATCTCCCGAAAAATCAGGAATACAATACTAGAATCTGAGTCGAAGATAAAAACCTATCCTGATTCTAAAAAAGTATCCTATTTAATAACAGATGATTTCAATGCGCCTGAAACAAATATGGTAACCGAACCCAATATTAGATCATTATTCTCCATTGCTTTATTGAGAACTAGGGTAGCAGAAAAATTAATCGGGTATCAACTAGAGGATGCATCTACCAAAAACAGAGGTCAAGCATTAGAAAAGAAAGTATTAGAATTATTAGGCTATGATACAGCGTTAAGCCCCTTTTTATACGGTGGATTCCCTGACATACCAAATCAGTTATTAGAGGTAAAAGTACAAGATTCCCCGACTATTGATTTGGGTAGATATAGCCCCGAGAAAGAAGAATTAATTGTTGAGTCACTCAATTTAACCACCTTTGATGTTCGATATTTGGTTGCGTTTACCAACTCAAGTGGGGTAATTGAGGGTATAGTAATTGCTCCCGGTGAGCGATTGGGCGATTTATTCTCGTATGTTAGTTCAGAGAGTTATAAATGCCAACGAGCAATTCCAATTTCTTTTTTTGACCGTTATTATGGCCAGTCCGTTTTTAATCCAAGTTAAAAACAGGAGGAACACCAAAAGAATACGCAACTTGTATTTCCAATTCTTTTTTTAAATTTGCTTCTATTAAATCATCATTAGACATATTAAGTTGCGATGCAATTTCGATAATATTTTTTGCTGAAATCGAATTAATATTTGGTAATGGGTACTTTTCTACATACTGAGTAAAATACCGCCTTCGGCCAGAATACAATTTATTTTGAAATACCAAGTCATGGTATTTGGTCATTAATTTAGAATTAGCAATACCCTGAATAAGTAACAGCCGCTCAATATCTTCGGGTTTGTGCGCTACAATCCAGTAACAATTACCATTTACTAGTTTTCCTTCTTGATCGAAATAAAAACGAGGATATAAGCTGATATCTGGAAATACTAATTTTGGCAAACTCCAATAGTTTGGTTTGTGAGGTACCCATATTTCGTACCATTTTCTACCCGCGTCGATCAAATACTTTCGAGCAGAAAGCTGATCCTTATATTTATTTAGATATTTACTGGCTTTAGGGTATTGGGAAATATCAATCGTATGCTTTACACCATCTCTTGAATAATGGGGATAAAGTATTTTTAATTTTTTATTTTCAGAGCATTTCCATTCTTCAATATTTTCTTGTGAAATCAAGTCCTTTAGCACCTCATTTTCTGGTGCAGCATCCCCTAAATCACCCCAATCATCTCGGATAAATACACTATCTGCGGTTGTTTTGATTCCTACTCTTACTTTGAAAAAATCCTCAACCTTGTTTTTCGAGTTTTTATCAATAGTATTTACCCAGTTTGCTTCTATATCTGAAAGTAATTCCCAGTTAGAAGCAGAGTCCATTTCATATTTTAAGATACCCGTAGTTTTTTTGTACCTTTTACCGTTAGTTGTATAATACCCGGTATTTTCATCTGATATAATATCATAAATACTATCTTTGGGCATCAAATCTCCTTTATAGCCGTTTAATTCTTCATATATTCTACTGAATTTTGCAGTGGATAAAAAAGGTTGTAATCTTGTTTTTCTTCCAATAAAGATGGCAGGCAGCACAGCCGCATCGAATAACTTGGTATCTCCCAAGTCGATTAATTCCAAAATTTCAAAATTAGCGGAAAGAAATTTTCTGATACTGTCACCACTTTTCGTTGATAAATATCGGTTTGAGGTAATTACACCAATTAGCCCTCCTTCTTTTAGGCTTTGGGTCATAGCAATTAGAAATGGGTAATAGAGATCAACACGTCCCTTTAATCCAAATTTTTTTGCCATTGCTTGGGCTTGCTCTGTACCCAGTATTTGAGTTCTTACATAAGGAGGATTAGCAATAACTACATCAAACAGTATATCTGTCGCAGTATTTTTTTCGCCAAAAAGACTCAATTGTGATGAATTATGATCAATTACATGAACCGTATCCAAAAAATCGCCCTGTATTAATGTGATAGGGTTTGGCTTAAAATCACGTAGGGTTTCTGCTGCTTGAGATAGATAAAAATCGTTAGTATCAAAACCCTTTAAACTAAAATTAATATTCTTTGCGCTCAACTTTTTTCCTATCGCAGAAAGTAATGCACCATCACCACAAGCAGGATCCAAAATATTTAAAGGTGCTGAAGGGAGGTACGATAGTATCTTCTCCGACAGATAGTCTGCAAGTTGCCACGGAGTAAATGTTGCTCCCGTATTTTTAATATCTTCTTTTAACATTGATTTGAGGAACAAAGATACCATTCTTTACCTGATAAGTACTTCTTGTTTTTAAATTTTTTATCCGTATCAGATGTGCAATGAAGATAACCCAACCATTACCACCACCACCACGTCATAACAATTATCTAAACAAATATGCAATGCGTCTAATTTACTTTTTACTACTCCCCATTCTATTTTGTACCTGCCAAAAGGAGCCTTATAATTATACAACCGTGGCTCAAATAGAAGCCATTCCTCAAGATCAACAAGTAAAACTATACTTTAATTATATTGAGCAGAACTCTTGGGGCCCTGATTTTGGGTTTGGAGGTGCTCCAATAGATGGGCGGAATTATACCCTTTACCAATCTACTAGCCCTACAGCCGCCATGACCAAGGTGGCAGAAGGGATAAATACAGATAGTTTCACCGTAGAAAATTTAAAAAATGGCCAAATTTATTACTTTAAGATCGATGTTTATGTTGGACGTAATTATGCTAAAACATCCGAAATTATTCATACCCAAGTGAAAGCATACCCCAACCCCGCGCTCTTTAATATCAATGACCCGTCTATTATTACCTACCCTCGGTATTCGCCTGATTTTAAATTGCAAGTTGGGTTGGTCATTGTAGATGATCAATACAAACTGGGTGTAATTGATCGAGAGAGCGGGTCAAAAATACACGAAACATTCTATGCTAATATGTACTCTTGGAGTGCAGATGGCAAAAAAATACTTTTGGAGAGATATACTAATGCGACATATTCCCATCGGCAAATATTTGAATGGGATTTAGAAAAAGGTACCGATACTCCATTAACAGACAATACTTCGGATAATCCCATAGGACAATATACCCCCGATGGGCAAAAAGTAGTGTATTTTTCTACAGAATTCAGTCCTCAATTCATGAATATTTGGATTATGAACTCGGATGGCACACAGAAAATAAAATGTACACCAGATTTTAATTTACAACAAAATATATACTTCGAATATTCTGGAGCGAATCGTTTTGCAGGACATTGCATTTCATCGGATAGCAAAACCTTCTACTTTATAGCTCATTCCAATAATCCTGACCAGAATGGTATTTTCCAAATGGATATAGCCACTGGCACTTATACTAAAATATCAAGTGCAGATTATAACGAATCGAATCTCACCATTTCACCAGACAACCAAAGTCTTTATTTTTTCTCCTCCCGCTCTGGGCGACCCGATATATGGCGTTATGATTTTGAAACTAGCCAATTGGCACAATGTAGTTCGATCAATAAAAACTATACTCCACCCTATTCCGATATGCCTTTTTATTGGATCGATCAAAACCATATCCTTTACACCACCTGGAATAACCGTGGCGATAGTTTTATGAAACTTAAAATACGATAATACGATGCGTTATTCTTTACTTTTCACTTTTTTGATCATCAGCAGTTATAGTTGTAAAAAAGACAATTCGGTCTTTGATGCTGCTTGCACTCCTTACATTACTACCAATATAGTACCCGGAAATGGCCAAGCAACCCTTTATTTTCAATTTTATTTGGCGAACTACTTCATAGGCGATTGTCCAACAAATGGTAGCATTACTTATGTGGTTTATCAATCCGAAAAGGAGAGCGATCCTATGATAGAGGTAGCAGAAGGTATTAAAACCGATAGTTTTGTCGTTAAAAATTTAAAAAACAACCAACCGTATTTTTTTAAAATAACAGCCCGTATGGGTCGGAATGATGCGATAAGTTCCGAAATACTAACTACAACGCCTAGTCAAATACCTATACCTACTCCCGAAATCCTCTTTAGGCAAACAGATTTTACACAATTCCCTTTTTCAGTTGCTCCAGACGGACGATCATTGGTCTATCAAACCTTTTTCACTGATCCTATCAATAACTTTGGTACTAGTTATATCGAAGTGAGAGATATCTATACCGATACAACGATTTATAAAACACTATTTGACGTACCCGTTGTATGGAGTTTCGATAGCAAAAAAGTACTGTTGCGTCGTACAGAATCTTCCGTAGATCAATATAATATTTCGCAGATATACAGTGCTGACTTGACTCAAAAATTCGAGACAAGGGTTACAGATGTACCTTGGGATAACGTGAGTGCGCAATTCTCACAGGATGACCAAGATATTGCATATTTTTCCAATCAGGGTCAAATTGGTTCTTACAGTTTTTGGCGTATGAAATCCGACGGTACGCAAAAGATCAATATCACGCCTAATTTACGCCTTGATTTGAACTCGAATTCAGTATTAGGCATGAGTTGGTCGCCGGATAAATCGGCGCTTTACACGGCTATCGGATCCACAAATGACGATCTAAATGGTATTCTAAAAATAGATATTGCCACTGGCAACACCACAAAAATAGTAGATGCAAGTTGGAGAGCAGGTTCTCCAATGATCTCCCCTGATGGTAGTCAATTGGCCTTTATACGAAACAACAATTCAGGTAACCGTGATATTTGGATCTTGAATTTAGAGACCGGTAACTACCGCCCAGTGACAAGCATCCAATCTGGATTTAACTATATCTACGAACATGGCATACACTGGAGCGATAAAGAACATCTTATATTTGCTGCGGCAAACACAAATTCCTCTTTTTGTGTCGCTAAAATTAAAATATAATTAGTTATTTATTGCTGGTCAATTCACTTATTATCGGGGTATCGGGGGCATTAGCCTGCTATTTTTTTATTGCTTGTTGCCGCGTACTCTCGCCCGGTGCTCAGCGGCGTAGTTACTTTTTTTGGGGTTTTATTTTTGTTTGCGCACCTATACTATGGCAATGTGCGATTACTTCAGCATTAGATGTGTTGGCGTTGGCTATTATGTTGGCTTCTTTTCAATTTTCCTTACAATATTCACGGCGGTGGTTTTCGTTTTTTGGGGTATTTTTAGTGGGTATTTTGGTCATATTGTACCATTTTTGGTCAAAATTATGGGTATTGGGACATTGGTCATTTACCCCTTTTAAGCCACTCTGCCATTGGGGTTTTTATGTGTTATTACCGCTATTTTTTATCCTTTCTAGAAAAACAGATCTATATTTACCTGAAAAAAAAATACTACTGGGCGGTTTGTTGGTGTATATTTTGCTGCTCATGGGCTTGCCGGAACAAAATATTCGTTATCTTTTGCCCATTTGGGTATTAGTGCTACTTTTGCTTTTTCCCGCCTTTGACCGATTTGTGAGTTACGGTTTTTTGTACGCCAAGAATGCAACAATTATCGTATTAATGATAGGCTGGCTGGTGCAACTAGTAGGGATAATTAGTATCATATATTTAACATTTTAAGTGGAAGCCAACAAAGATATCCGACCCGAATGGCTGAAAAGCCTTGCCGAAAAAACTTGGAATATGGAGCTCATCATTTCTGGTGCTGCTACTTATTTGTCTTCGTTTTTGCCCGAAATAACAGATAAAGCGTTTTATTATTTTTTAGATAATATTGCCCAAGATCAAAACCCTGCTAACCTAAATTTACCTATATTGGCTTATGGTTTTGCCAAAATGATCGCCTATTTACTGCCGCTCACATTTATTATTCACTTTATCATGCGTGCATTTTGGGCAGGGATGGTAGGAGTACATACAGTATATTCGCAAGGGATTTTATACGATAAATTACCGGGGCAAAAAGCAGTAGCCAAAAAACTTTATGAAGCACACTATGGCACTGTTTCTGATTATATCGCCCGTTTGGACAAATGGTGTAACCAAATATTTGGCTTTGCATTTACGATTGCCCTAATGGGTATAGGTTTAAGTACAGTATATCTTGCCATTTTTTTGGCCTCTACTTTTATTATTCCTAATATTTTTTCGGACAGAGTACATGTTTCGCCCATATTATCGATCATTTTTGGAATTATTGCCATACTAATGGCTATAACGCAATTACTGATCGGGCGTTTAGATCAAATAAAAAACCCACGATTGTACAAATATGCTGGATGGGTCATTGTTTATATGCCCAAAGTTATACTTCCATTTATCTATACCCCGTTCAATTACCTCAACCTGATTTTTTCTTCCAATGTCACCAAAAAGCGCTATTATATAGTGCTTGCTACGGTGTTTATTGTGGCTATGGGGGGCGTGGTTGGGATTACATATTCAACAATGTCGGAGTTAAAAAAATCAGCACCTCCCTTTACTTTTCATCAGTTTTTGGGCGAATATAAGAACCGTTATAGCCTGAGTGCTGAACAATACGACGATATTCGCCCCGAACATGCTCGCCTAAGTGGTGTTTCTATTGCCTCAGAAATGGTGACAGGGTCATTTATGAAGGTATTTGTGGCGTATCCAAAGTATTTGGACAATTCTTTGAAGCAAATTTGCCACTTGCCGGATGCAAAAACCCTGGATAGTTTGCCCAAACCTGTCCGAAGACTACTGCTCGATAGCCTCCGTTCCGACTGCTTCTCCCGTAGCCTTACTGTACTGGTAAATGATTCAACGTATGGTAGAACGGATTGGTTGTTTCATCGCCACATTGAGAATGGGACATTGGGCGTAGTGACTTATATCCAAACAAAGGGCTTCAAAACAGGCAAGAATTTTATAACGGTTCAACTGCCCTCCATCGAAAAACAAGATTCGATGATGGTGCTGGGGGAAGTGCCGTTTTGGTTTACACAGTAAAATACTGCCCCACGGAGACCATGCGCCAGTCATCCTATCTCACAAATTTTTCCCCTTCTAAATCTCTAAAATATAATGGATTACGCGCTACTCACGCTCTGTTTTTTTTCTTTTATCGCTGGTTTTATAGATAGTATCGTTGGCGGTGGCGGTTTGGTACAAGTACCTGCTTTTTTTATATTGTACCCACAATTGGCGGTTCCATATATTATTGGTACCAATCGGCTGGCTTCGGCAGTAGGTACCTCTGTTGCTGCTTGGAACTATGCCCGTACCGTAACTATTCCTTGGAAGACCGTACTTTTTGCAGGGGCGATGGCGGCTATTTTTGCTTATTTGGGTGCATTAGTACAAAGTCATTTGCCGAGTTACATCCTAAAGCCCACTATATTTTTCCTGATTGTGCTGATTGCGATTTATACTTTTAAAAACAAAACCTTTGGCCATGAAGAGCATATCCAATTGCCCCAACATAAAATACCATTATATGCGGCTTTGATTGGTGGCATTATGGGCTTTTACAACGGCTGTATCGGTCCGGGAACGGGAAGTTTACTGGTTTTTGGATTTGTGAGTGTTATAGGTTATTCGTTTTTACGTGCGTCTGCTATTTCCAAAATTGTAAATGTCACCGCAGATGTATTTTCTCTAATTTTCTTCTTTATGAATAAGTATATTATCTTTCATATCGCCTTGCCAATGATGGTGTGTAATGTGGCAGGTTCGTATTTAGGAAGTAAAATGGCCGTTTTGAGGGGCAATGTATTTGTCAGGCAAGTGTTTTTAGTCGTACTGGTTGGTATATTGTTGCGGTTTGGCTGGGATATATTTAAAAGTTTTCAATAAGGGATGAGCATTAAATACCTTTTTTTCCACCCCAAATCTGCACATGTAGCCGATCTGAATATCGAAATCCATGTGTCTTGCATACTTCTACCAGCCATTTTCGTTTTTGGGACAAGGCGCGAGCGGAAGTTCCTTCGGGCATAAGAAATATTTTTTCGGGAGGAATGGCATAACGCTCTATCAGTGCCAATACTTCCATTAGATCTGATGGTGCCGCGATTACAAATTTGAAATTTGCTTTATCGCTTTTGGCAAAAAAACGATAAACGGCGGGTTTTTCGCGTAATTTTTGTGGATTATTACTGTTTTCTAATTTAGGCGACACATTATATTGGTCTATTGCCGCGTCAAATTCTTGCGTGGGCATCATTGTCCCGTTGGTTTCTGTTTCAAAGCGATAACCTTGCGCACAAGTACGCAGGCCATGCATCAGATGGGTGAGTGCCGCTTGCTGCAGCATAGGTTCACCACCGGTAAGGATCACATTTTTACAAGGAATAGCAGCCACCGTATCCACTACGGTAGCAACGGTCAATTTGGCAATCCAATCTTTTTTGACAAATTTTTTATAACCCGGTTTCACATCATTGACGTGCTCAAAACGGGTATTACTCCAGTTCCAAGTATAATCGGTATCGCACCATATACAATGTAAATTGCACAGGGAGGTACGCACAAAAATAGATGGTACTCCGAGGCTTTTCCCTTC
>JBEAVK010000066.1:0-4478 GCA_041160955.1 Bacteroidota bacterium | reverse complement strand
TAGAGTTGGAGTATCCAAAACGACATAAAAACAGCCGTCAATAATATTTTTCTTTTTTGCATAGTATTATTATATCTATTCAAATCTTTGTGTGTTATTATTTTAGGAACGCTGTTGGAATAAAGGTGCAAATTCAGGTTTCAGATTTTGCCCTCAGATTATCTGTTTTTTAGCGCGAATAGCCTAACTATTTAAGCAAAAAAAGAGGAAATATGAGGGCAAAAGAAGTGCATCAATTGTACCTTTATTTCGACAGCGTTCCTTAGCACCGTTCCTCAATTGAATTGTATCGGTTCAAGTACAAATCTCATTATGGAATTAGATGAACTACTTGCTCCCAAACGCAGGGAATAAGTGGTTGTGCCGGGCCAAAACATCGAAGCACCCGTTGTCGTTCTTAATTCGTTTAATATCCCAGAACTATGGAAAATATTAAATTCATTACCAACGCGGTTGATTGAAAACAAGAAAGCAGGAGGAGAGGGGGGAGCAGCCGCACCAGCCGAAAGCGCACCAGATACGTTCGTCAGTCGGGCATTGCTGGCTATACTCCATATCTCATATTGCCCGCCTGCCCGCCTTCGGAGGTAGTACTGGCTTTTAGATGAATTGGTCATTACTGCTCCTCCTCTGTTTTCAAATAACCATCGGTTTGCCCCAGATACCTTTATCCAGTACTTTCCGCTGATGTTATTTGTAATGGGCATATAATTTGGGCTAATGGTAAACCTCGAATCGTTGCCCTGTACAATGGGACTTCCTGTTATATGAATGACTGTATTTAGGTTTAAACTCATCGATTCTGTCAGAAAATGGTTGTTGGCCTTGCATTGGATTTGATAGACTCCATTATCCGCGATCAGTCTAAACAGATAGTGGTCATTAGTCATTCCAGTTGCCGCCAAGCCATTCGATGCGAGGCACAGCCGTTGCTTGGTTGCTACACTCCATAACTCATAGAACCCACCACTTTGCCACCGTAGTGTAAAACGTAGGGCATTCGTCATTTCAGGTAAACCCAAAGTGGGGTTAAATGAACCGCCAGTTAGACTGGTTAGTACGCCTTCACTTCCTCTATTGATGATGACCACGGGTACACTAAACAAAGGCGTAGTAGGCGGCGTAAATGTGGTACTGAATTGGAACAACCCGTTATCGCCCGTAGGATTGGTTGTTCCATTTACCACCTGATTTTGTGCCGATCTTGCTGGGTCATAGTTTTCAAAAAGTGACGCGCCAGTGCCTTTGCATTCAATTCGATAACTATTACCGATAGGTATCATAACAAAACGATAATTATCTTCCGATAATCCTGCCATATCAGCACTGGAGAAGCCTCCTTGTGGCAGGCTGTGTAGGCGTTTGCGCGTGCTGCCGTTCCATATTTCAAATGTTCCGCCTACCCTTGGTTTGAATATCCATCTAGTTTGAACTGTACCAGTTGTGAGCACACCTGCTTCATTCCAATGCAATTCACTGCCTTTTGTACGCACAAAATAGGCGCCATTGATCTCTGGCATAGGCAGCGGTGTATGTGTTTTTTCCAGCAAAAAGAAATTATAATCGCTGTTTTGATTCATACTGCTGAGTATTTGGCGGTGTCTTGGGCCAAATTGTAAGTCGAAGAATTCATACAAATACTGACTGTTGGCACGACATTGAATTTTATAAACATCCGTACTTTCTTCTACAATATTAAATTCATAGTTGTTCTGTGCAAGGTTCGGTACCACATCGGTGCTGTAGCCTCCGCTTGAGTTGAGGTGTAAAAATTGATTACTGGCCGATGATTTGATTCGGAAAGCACCATTCGCCTGTTTTTCAATCAAAAATTGTACACTCGCGTCATTGCGCTCCCAAGTGGTGGACAGTGTATTGCCATCCGTAAATACATGGCGGTTGCTACCCTGTACTTTGAAGTGGTATCGACCACTTACATCCATAATAGGTTTAAAAGTGGATGTTAAAACGAACGTATTATTCGTTCCACCTGCATTACCAATGAAACTTTGGCCGTTTTCTACCCAATAGCCTACAGCATCGTTTTTGATTCTGAATGTACCGTCTATTTGGCGTTCAAAAGTGTATAAATATTGATTTTCATCAGATGAATTAGCGGTTTGATCGGGTATAAATTCTATCAAAGGATTGAAGATAGAAGCATAATTATTGGGCCTGATCCGCTGCCCCCTTTCTTTTCCCCATATCTCATATAGACCCGATCCGCGGCGTTTGACCACAAAGTGAATAGAATTGTTGTCAGTGGCAGGCCAATCGGTCACAACTCTATTCGTACCGGCAGCCACCAAATGTTTGCCATTAGCGGGTATTTGAATCACATAATCACCGCTGATATCCGTCGGTGGGGTATTGTACTCGGATTCTATGTAGAAATAATTGTAATCTGCATCGGGCGTAGCCGCACTCAGGATCTGGCGGTGCTGCGGACCCATATTCAGGTCAAATTTTTCGTACAAATACTCATTATTGGCCTTGCATTGCAGCCTGAACAGATTATCTGAAACAGATAAATTGAACAGATAAGCATTTGCCGCCAAACCCGTTTCAACAGTCGTCGTATAGATTCCGCCTGTGGAGAGGTGCAGGTATTGCCCATCGCCTTTGGATTTAATTTTGTACGATCCGTCGGTTTGCCTTTCAAATAGAAAACGCACATAATCAGAACTGATATTGTTGAGTGTCCTAAGCCCCGCGTCGGTGATACAAAGGTGTCTGCCACTGCCATAAGTCCGCAAGAGGTACTCGCCACTCAAGTCCTTGGGGCGCAAATAAGCCGTTTCTAAGGCAAATAATTGGTAGTTTGCCCGTGGCACCCCCGTATTCCAGATTTGCCCGTGGTTGGAGCCTCTGTTTGCATCAAAATATTCATATAGTTTATTGCTGTTGAATATTTCGTAATTCCCTCCGAATACTGCGGTGAAAGTAAAGCGATAACTGGCATCTGGCAAGTCGGGTGTTTCCGCAATAGAAAGCGATCCATTGCTAACGGTATGCACCCGAGTACCACTTGCTTTGTTCCAAATTTCGTAATCACCAGTGGCCCTTCGTTTAAGGATATACCAAAGGTTGTCGTCGTTGATCTGCGATCGGGTAGTGGTGAGCAGGCCTCCGTCTTTGGCTGCGGCGCAATGTACATAACGGCCACTTCCACCACCTTTTAGGAGGTATAAACCGCTGATATTTCTAGGCGGAGCGCTAAAGGTTGTTCTCAAATAAAACAACCCATACTCGTCTTTTTCACTAATACTACCTAATATTTGCTTATGCAGCGGAGATGTCAGATTTAGTTCAAAATTTTCGTATATGTAGATGCCATTGGCCATACACTGAATGGCGTACAAGCCATTTGCCCTCGGTATTAACTTGAACTGGTAATGTTGGTCGGTCAGGTCGGTTGCAACTGCCGTAGTGAACGACCAGTTGCCTGCTGCATCCTGGGCGGCATGGAGGCGCAGGTTATTAGCTTTGTTCCTGATTTCATAGATGTCCGTTCCTTGTTTTTGGAAAACAAACACTTGATCTGTGCTTCCAGCCAAAGCTGTTCCTGTTGCATTGGTTTGTAGGTATTGTCCGCTGCCAAATCCTTGTACGCGGTATTCGCCGCTGAGGTTGTTGATAGGAAAAATAGCAGTGGACTCCAAGAAAAAGTCTGTATTTGCAGGCCCTGATGCAGTTGCATTGATTAGATTATTGGCCTCCCGAAGCGAAGTTGGTCCGGAAAAATTTATTTTAACTGACCCGTCTTCATTCGGGACTACCGATACCGTTCTGCTTCTTAATGAGAGTCCCCAATTAGTATATGAATACACCACATTCTTAAACTCGGGCGATTGCAATATATAGCTTCTACCGCTCGCTACTAATTTGAAAGTAGTACTCTGTGCCAAGTCGGAGGTAATAAAAGAAGGTGCATCATCCGATACATTAATATCCCGCCAATACAAATTCGTTGTTTTGCTTCTAATTCTGTACAACCCTGCATAATTTGCGGGAGAATTATCTTTGTCTTTGAGCAAAAAAGTAGCATAATGTCCACCTGAAGTAGCACCGCTGAGCAGTTTTTTGTCATTGGTATTGCCCAATTCAAAATGCTCATACAACACCGCAGCGGTTTTTTTATGGGTAATGCGATACCCATCGGCATCGGGCGTGAAAGTGAACAAATAGTTGGTCGCATCGGGGGTAGTGCCATCGAAGGTGAATCCGCCGCCCATTTTGGGGTACAATCGGCCACCGTTGGTGATGTTTCTACACCAAATTTCGTAGTCGGTGCCATTGCGCCGTTTTAGTACAAATTGGCGGAAATTAGTTTGTACTTCTGCAAATAATGGATTGGTTGCATCGTATTGCAAAAAACGTTCGCTGCCTTTGGTTTGTATAAAGTAACGTCCGCTGATGTCCGTTGGCGCTACATATTTGTTGCCTGTATCCGTTCCATCTGTATTTTTTTCTTGCAA
>JBEAVK010000044.1:0-6317 GCA_041160955.1 Bacteroidota bacterium | reverse complement strand
TGCAGCCCTTGGACATCTGACAGGGCTTTCAGCAACAACTTATCCGACTGCATTTGATGCTTTAAAAAATTATGGGGTTGACGTACTTGAAGACAAACATTTGGTAACACACGGAAATATTGGAACAGCAGCAGGCTGCTTGGCAGCAGTTGACTTAATTGGCTGGGCAATTGAAAAACTTTACGGCAACAAAGTGAGAGAAGACGTTATTGCATCTGTTTTGCCAATTGGACAAGGACAAATATGTATTTATTAGTAGGCCAAAGAGAGGCTACCAAGTACTTATATTTGAACAGATTAATTTATAATTCCCGACGCTTCATAGCCCCTACCGCATAGTCCACGGCGCGGGCTGTAAGTGCCATAAAGGTCAAACTGGGGTTTTGGCAACCTTGAGAGGGTAATGCTGCGCCATCAGTGACAAAAACATTTTTTACGGCGTGGATTTGATTCCAGCCATTGAGTACGCTGGTTTTAGGATCGCGTCCCATCCGTGCAGTGCCTACTTCGTGGATACCTAAACCGGGTGCCGCTCCGGTGTCCCAAACCCGGATGCTATGAAACCCACTCGACTCCAACATTTCCTGCATGGTAGTAGCCATATCGAGGCTCATAGCGGCTTCGTTGGGGCCGGTAGCGCAATCAATATCCAAGGTAGGCATACCCCAGCGGTCGGTCTGCTTGCGGTTGATTTTGACATGGTTATGGTGCATGGGCAACATTTCGGCCTGACTTTGTAAAAAGATCGTCCATGGCCCCGGTTTGGTCATAGATGTTTTAAAGTCTGCGCCAAAGCCATCCATACCAATCCCTCTGTCCCAAGATTGCCGCCCGCAAGAGCCTCCAAAGGCGTAACCCCGCAAATAATCAGACCGCTTATCGGTGCCCACATTCCTGAACCTTGGAATATAAAACGCATTGGGGCGGCGGCCTTTGTAGTACCAATCTTTAAAACCATCGTGCGTGCCTTCTGCCAACATCCGGTAATTATGATCCATCAAATAATGCCCAAGTACGCCAGAATCATTGCCCAGTCCGTTGGGAAAGCGGCTACTGATCGAATTCATCAAAATAAGCGTCGTATTGAGCGTTGCAGCGTTACAAAAGACGATTTTTGCGTAGTATTCCACTGTTTGTTGGGTAACGGCATCAATCACGCGAACGCCCGTTGCGCGACCCTTTTTTTCGTCGTAAATAATGGAATGAACAATGCTATCGGGGCGGAGTGTCATTTTTCCGGTAGCGGCTGCGGCGGGTAAAGAAGCGGATTGGCTACTGAAATAGGCCGAAAACGGGCATCCACGGTGGCACAAATTGCGGTATTGGCAAGGGCCGCGGCCATTGTGCCGAACGGTCAAATTAGCACTTCTGCCTACCACAACATGGCGATTGGGGAATGATTTTTTGACCCGTTGTTGGAACTCTTTTTCCATAACATTGAGCGGCATAGGGGGCAACATTTCACCATCGGGGAGCATGTCCAAGCCGTTGCGCTCGCCATTGATCCCCATAAATCGCTCAATATGACTGTACCACGGCGCAAGATCGGGATAACGAATGGGCCAATCGGATCCTGTACCATCTATGGCATTTTCTTCTAGTTCCAGCGCAGCCATACGGTAACTTTGTCGCGCCCACATGAGGCTTTTGCCGCCTACGTGATAGCCACGGATCCAGCCCCACGGTTTTATTTGTTGGTAAGGATGCTCGTCATCGCGGACAAAAAGATGTTGTGTGCCTTCGTTAAAAGCATAACATTGCGATTGAATTGGGTGCGTTTGGGCAGTAGCAGCCACGGGTTTTCGGTTATGGTGCGGAAACTGCCAAATGGGGGTCATCGCCGTATGGTAATCGGTGATATGGTCGAGTTTTGGGCCGCGTTCGAGTACCAAGGTGCGCAAACCCCGTTCGCAGAGTTCTTTAGCGGCAATGCCACCGCTCATACCGGAGCCAATAACAATGGCATCGTAGGTGCGTTTCTTTTTATCTTCGATTTGCATAGATGAGCTATTTTTTTGTGGTTGAGCATTGGAGCCTGTTTTGCATATAATTTAACATTTAGTATTTAACATTGTAACATTTAAAATTTATAATTACAACATTTTAAATTTATTAAATATTAATTTTAAATTTATTAAATATTAATTTTAAATTTTAAACGCTTAATTTTAAATGTTAAATTACATACAAAACAGACCCAATATCTATCCATTACACCACCTTCGTTACACCCGGTATTGCACAAGGATACAAGCCATCCGCGCCGGGTACTATTTTGGGCATTGCTTTCCAGTCTAATGTATCGGGGAAAAGGTTGATATTGGAATTGATCGCAGCATCCCATTCCACATGTTGGCCAGAGTAAGTCGCCATACGGCCTAAAATAGCGGTCATGGTACTTTTCGCAGCGTTTTCGGCATCTGCAAATTTGTATTCTGATTTGGCGATGGCCGCAAACAACTCATCATGTTCTACCTGATAAGGGTTTGGATCTTTTTTATCATCGTAACTCCATGTGTTATAGCCCTTTTGCGTAAGAATACGCCCCGGCATAGGTGCGGTGCCATTGGTACCATGGAACCCTTCAGTAACGGCATCTTTCGTACCTGGAATTTGGCGACACTGGCTAAACATCCTCGAGCCATCGGCGTATTCAAACTCTACAGTATGGTGGTCGTATATTTCGCCATACTGCTTTCCAACCCGCACTTGTCGGCCACCGCTACCCACTGCACGCACTGGGTAAGCGCCTTTTACCCAGTTGGACACATCTAGGTTGTGGACGTGTTGCTCCACAATATGATCGCCGCACAACCAAGTGAAATAGTACCAATTTAACATTTGGTATTCCATTTCTGTGGCATTAGGTGCACGGTCGCGTACCCATAACGCCCCCATATTCCAATAGACACGCGAGGCCACAATATCGCCGATAACACCATTTTGGAGCCGATCTACCCATTCGCGATAAATGGTTTGGTAATGGCGTTGAAGCCCTACTACCACGTTTAGTTTTTTCTTTTTGGCTATTTCTGCCGCTTCCAATACCTTGCGGATACCCGGTGCATCGGTGGCGACGGGTTTTTCCATAAAGACCTGTTTGCCTTGTTCAACGGCTTCTGCAAAATGTGTAGGACGGAAACCCGGCGGCGTTGCCAGTATTACGACATCGGCATGGCGCATGGCTTTTTTATAGGCATCAAAACCTACGTATTTGCGCTCTTCGGGTACATCTACGCGGCTTTTAACAGAACCTTCTACCCCAATTACATCCGAAAGATCGTCGGATATAATGTTTTTGTAGGCTTCATCGAGGCGGCCCTTAAAGGCATCGGCCATAGCGACTAGTTTTACATTTTGTTTTGTGAGTAATGCTTGTACCGCTGCGCCAGTACCACGGCCACCACAGCCGATCAGCGCAATTTTAATGGTATCATCGGTTAAACTATTGGCGGCTTGTGCCAGCGGCAAACCGCTGAGCATGGCTCCTCCGGTGAGTACCGTGGAGGTTTTGATAAAATCGCGTCTTGATGTTGTACTCATGTTATTTGTGACTGTTAAATGTGACTGGCTTCGCTTGTTTGTGAAGCTGATGCAAATATATGCTAAGGTTTGGTCACTAAGTACTTTTAGGCTATTAGTTTGGTTTATTCACGTACAATAATTTGTTGGTCACGGCGGCGGCGAAAGTAGTTATTGTGGAAGGTGAAAAAAATAGCAAACAAAAAGTTTTAAAATAAATTACTTTTACTTACCTTTGCGTTTCAAAATAGCACGATTAATTCGCATGCCAACTCAATTGCACAAAAGCAGCGGGGGCGGTATCGCACAATTTTGACGCAACAACATTTTCTCCACAACAAACAATACCTCTCCATTGGAAAATATTTTCAAAACTGCTGGTCTCGAATTTGATGACCAAAATCTTCAACAATTACACGACGCGGGCGGAATAGCCATCTTGGAGCATTTGCATCAATTGGCGGAAAAACATTTTGAAGGCGCTTTATTGGTGTCGCGTTCTGTTGGGAAAATTCTGTTAAAAAATCACTTTTCTCCTGATATTGTAGCATACATCCTGCGAATTACCTCAGACATAGTTGCGGAAGACTGGCTTTTTGCCTCTGTTGTATCTAGTTTTGGCACTGGTGTAAAAGTTCCTTACGAGCGTGTGCCAGTGCCACCTCGACCCGAACCACCTCCATCCAAGCCATATCAGTATAAGGGTTTTAATCTTATTTCTCCTTCGGATTATCAAAGTGCTTTTCAGGAGGTTGGACTGGGCGAAAAATGGCCTATTTTTGAAAAATACTTAAAGCCAGAAATAAGAATCGAACTGACGAGGGTGGACGAATCACAAATCCCAATCGGCATTTCTAAAATCGGTGGCAGACCAGATTTGCCGAGTTCAACTCCGTGGCCTTCTGAACCAAATGAGGTGCCACTTTCTTTTTTGGCACAATTCAACCTTTCGGAGTTGCCTTCAAACGGTGTTGAGTACGGTTTTCCTTCGAGAGGAATGTTGTATTTTTTTTATTCAAGCGACCAAAGTTCTTGGGGGGATCAAAAGGAAGATGATCAATCATTCAAGTGTATTTTTATAGAAAAACCACAAGAACTGCAAAGGCTTGATTTTCCACCATCACTGATGGAAGGCAAATTCCACGCTTGTAAACTCGCATTTCAAACGGCATTTGGTTTGCCCAATTCGGAATATGATTTTGTTAAAATACATCTGTCACCAGAAGAAAACGAACCGTTTATAGATGCCTCCATCCACTCGGCAACGCATTTTTCCAAACTACTTGGGCACGCATACAATGTGCAAGGCGCTTATATGGAACAAGAATGTGTGCTTGCTCCTAGGGGCTATGCTTTGTATGATTTGTCGAAGCCTGAAATTAAGCAGTTGGTAGAGGCAGAAAAAGGGGACTGGATATTACTTTTTCAATTGGACAGTGAGCCAAAACCCGATATGTGTTGGGGTGATGTGGGCAGGTTATACTTTTGGATCAAAAAACAAGACTTTGAAAATCGAAGATTTGATCGGGTTTGGCAAATATTACAGTGTTATTAGATGGAGCACACGCCGGAATACCAAAACAAAAGATTGTGGCGACAGCGTCACCACAATTGCCTAATATCCACCCAATCCTGCTTCGGGTAAGTTGGAGCCACCATATTGACCTGCTTTCTGGCTGTACCAGTCACTAGGAACGGCTGTTAAACACCGTGAGAGATATTGGGATTGGTGATCCCAATATTGCCGGCCATGCCCGCTGTACTTGTCCGTCTTTCGTGGACGCATCACCTCGAAATCCTCAAGCGATGTACTTCCCCGGAAGAACGCCTTTTTTATCTCGTCCTCGCCATACGTGAGCGGTACAAAGTGCGCGGTTGTTTGAACAGAATGCTACCAGCAGAAAAAACCCCTCAACGCACCATCAACTTACGACAAGCCCTCCCATCTACCGTCTCAATATACACATAATACATACCCGGCACAAAACCTTCCAACCCCACCTGATACTGCCGAGTACCTGCCGAAATACGCGCCTGATACACCTGATCGCCCAAGGCATTACAGATGCGCAAATACCCAGCACCCATATTGTCGGGTAACTCAATAACCGTGCTCCGCGCCGCCGGATTCGGATACACCGATAAGTAGAGCGGCTGTACCTCAGCGGTAGTTGTACCTACCACGCAAGGTGCGTCCATACAGCCATTGGCATCCACTTTCAAGAGCCAGGCATAACTGCGTAGCGGGCCAGGTATCTCAAAGGTTGAAGCACCTACCATTATACTGCTGCCCGAGGGCAATACCACCAACGCCGATACATAATCCTTGGATTCGGTAGGTACAGATAGGTTCCAACGCACCGAATCGCAAGTTTGCCATATAATATCACCCGAATCATTGAATTTGGTGATACAACCCGCCTCTTGTACTGGAGATATTGGGTTATAAGGGCTAAAACTAACGTGTTCCACCACCATCCAATGCCCGTCGGGACTGGGCTGTAGGTCGTAGGCTGTGGTAAAACCCCAAGTACTGGGACTGATACGTTTTCGCCACACCACATTCCTGGCACTATCCAACCGAACCACTACAGACCAAGCCAATGCATAAGTGCCTGGCTGAAACTTCAATTGCTTATTGATTAAAAGCAAACCACCATCCGTTAAGGGCTGAACATCAAAAATATAAAACTCCTTAGTCATTGGGTCATTCTCCCATTCCACGTTTTTTATCATACCAAGGCTATCCACGGCAAATAAATGGCTATTAAAAATACTATCTCCTATAATTACAG
>JBEAVK010000043.1:0-23492 GCA_041160955.1 Bacteroidota bacterium | reverse complement strand
GGGCAGACCGTTTTACAGGCTTCATGCTTACCCTTTTTAGCACCCAACACCGGCTTACCTTCCTGTGCATCAGGAGGAGATAATTCAATCGTTGGCACCATAAAAACAGAGTTAAACCAAGGCATTGAGGACGTAAACGTAAATATTACAGGCAGCAGTTGTCCGACACCCAATTCTTGCCAGCCCTTTGATATGATTTCCGATATAGACGGTAATTACAGTGCGTGCCAAATTTGTTTCGATTGTAACCGACAAAAAATAACGCCAGTATTAGATCTCGACCCGCTCAATGGTGTAAATACTTACGACTTGATCCTTATTAGTAGGCATATTCTTGGTTTAGAACCACTTAATACGCCCTTTAAACTTATTTCTGCGGATGCGAATAATTCAGGTACGGTAACTACTTTTGATATTGTTGCGCTGCGGAAACTGATATTGGGGACTTTAACTAGTTTTAGTCAAATAGAGTCTATGCAAAAATCTTGGCGTTTTTTTGACCAAGGCTATATATTTCCCAATCCTCAAAATCCTTGGATTCTTCCGTCAGGAATAATGTTCTTAACTGAGAAAGAATCTATAACCCTTAATGCTACCTCCTTACCCAATAGTCAGGTCAATTTTATTGGCACTAAAATAGGGGATGTGGACAATACTGTTGCTCCACACTCAAAAAAGAAGCGACCCGATTCCAGCCTTGGTTTTATGACCAATACTGCCGCCAAAGGAGGCGACATTATTACTGTTCCCGTCTATTATCAAGGAGAAACGGTTATGGACGGGTTGCAATTTGCACTAAAATTTGATCCCAATGGCTGGGAACTGATAGGCCCGTCAGCGGGAGATATTGCTGTTGTTCCCGAACATTTTGGACTGTCCAAGGCCGACCAGGGCAGTATTGGTTTTTCGTGGAATACCATAGAAGGAGAAACCGAAGCCGTACAACCGGGTACGCTGCTCTTCAACCTGTCCTTCAAGGCAAAAGGCGATATAGTATCAGCAGAGCCATTGCTCCAAATTGACTATGCTGCTGTAAGTGATGGTGCTTGGACACACGATGGTACTGAACACCATTTGGTGGCTGCTCCGGTAGCGGTATCTCGCCAACAAAAGAGCCATTATTCGGTAGCACCCGAGGTAAAAGCCGTTCCCAATCCGACTACTGGTTTGAGTACCTTGTTCTTTAATACTTCGGTAGCGGGCAAAATTCGTTTGGTACTCACTGATGCTTATGGCCGCCAATTGAGCCTTCGCGATGTGACCACAGAGGCGGGGCAGCAAGCAATCGTAGTACAGGAGTTGGAGCACCGAGCAGCAGGCATCTATCATTGGTGGCTAAAAATGCCCGATGGAACGGTTACAAAAGGCCAAATCATAAAAATATAGGTAGTACACGGATTAACACGGATTAGACACGGATTTACCTGTTTTTACATAAAAGCAACCCGCTTTTTAAAGAAACTCTTTAATATCCGTGTCTAATCTGTGTAATCCGTGTGCCACCTAATTAGTTATATTTAATCAACAACACACCATGAGATATATACATTTTATACTCCTATTCCTTTGTATCGGCTACAACAGTCAAGCACAAAACATAATATACGTCAATGCCAATGCGACAGGGCTTTCTAATGGCTCCAATTGGGCCAATGCTTATACCGATTTACAAATAGCATTGGCCGCCTCCGCTGCTGGCAACCAAATTTGGGTTGCCCAAGGAACTTATACCCCCACCAATACGCCCGATAGAACCGTTTCGTTTGCCCCCAAGAGTGGTGTCCAAATCTATGGGGGCTTTGCTGGTAGCGAAACAAGTACAGCAGAGCGCAATACACCCTTGCACCCCACCATACTCAGTGGCGATATAGGAGTAGCGGGCGACAGTACCGATAATAGTTATAATGTGATTTATTTATTTGAACCCGATTCCAATACGGTGTTGGATGGCCTAGTCGTACAAATGGGTAATGCCAATGCGCCCCAAGCGCCTTCATTTCGCGACAGAACGGTATGCGGCGGCGGTTTATACGTTATGGCACTCAACGGTGATGGTTATCCAACGATAAAAAACTGTACGTTTAGAAACAATACCGCCAAAAACTATGGTGGTGGTATTTGTATGCACGGTGGAGGGCCGCTGAGTTCCTTGGGTAGTAAGGTGATCGGGTGTTTGTTTTACAGGAATACGGCCATACTTTACGGGGGAGGGCTATTTATTTATGGCGGTAGTTTGGTGGAGCGGGGCGATGATATCAGGGATTGCTCCTTTATCCAAAACACAGCGGTAAGGGGTGGTGGTTTGTATTATTTTGACTACAACGGCACCGATCGTTTTGACCTCAAGAATTGTATATTCGACAGCAATCTAGCCAGTGCGTGGGGAGGCGGGGCACATTTTGCACCTTCGAGGACTGGACTATCAGCAATGCTTATCGACTCTTGCCATTTTATCTCCAATCGCGCCCAATTTGGTGCGGCACTGGATTTTTTTCCCTTAACAGGTGCTGCCTATAATGGTAAATTGGGCATTAATTATTGTATATTTGAACAGAATACCAATTTTCAAGGCGGAGCAAACACGCTTCGTTTGGCCATCATTGCTACAAATACTGCTTTATTTAGCATGACCCACAATAGATTTTATATGAATGAAACGGATGGTAGTATAGTTGCAATTATTGAGTTTTCAGATGCCGATGTTGAGTTTATGCACAATGATATGTGGGCGGAAAAAGGGACAATTTTGTTTACGGACATTGATACTGCTCTTGTTAGTTATTCGCACTTTTATTCACAGCGATCAGATGTTGTTAACACTAGAGCAGAAAAAACGATTTTTAAGAATTGTATTTCGATCGGTTATGAATATTATAGTTTTACGCAAGCATATATTGGATATGTTTATTACAAACCTATTATTATAAACTGTCTTTTTTGGAATCCGGGTATCAGTTCGTTTGGTGATTATGGAAATGAGGGGGATACTATTAAAGTTATTAATTCTATTCTGAGTAAGTTCGACTATAGTGATGTACCATATGATTTTATTTCCTTTAAAAATTCAAATATAGAAGGATTTGAATGTGTTGATTTGAATTTATCTGAAAAATATTATAGTTGTGAAAACGTTATTTCTGCTCCACCGCTTTTTCGCGACATAGCAAACAATGATTTTACGCTCCTGCCTTGTTCGCCACTCATCAATGCAGGTACAAATAGTGTCATCGCTCCCGGTGATACAGATATAGATGGTCACCCACGCATACAAGGCGGAACGGTGGATATCGGCCCTTACGAATCGGGGGTATTTGCCCTTACTGCTGATCCACCTGAAATACAGCGTTCTTGTACTGCTACACCCAATGGAAGTATTGCAGTTCACGCGATCAATGGTTGCGAACCTTATACCTATAACTGGATAGGGCCATCGGGGGCGGGTAGCGGCGGCACTGGTCTGGCAGCGGGCAACTATACACTTACCCTCACCGATGGAAAAAATGAGACAGTGGTGCTACAAGCCACTGTACCTAGCGTGCCATCGCCGGAAGTATCGCTCCACACCACGCCTGTGTTTTGTGGCACTACCATCGGCGGCACAGCCACTCCCACCGTGACGAGCGATAACCCGCCTTTCCAGTTCCTTTGGAGCGGCGGTACTGCGGATAGTATCGCTGCTAACCTGGCTTATGGCAGTTATGCCCTCACTGTGGCAGATGCAACGGGCTGCACAGCCTTCGGGACAGCCAATGTAGGTCGTATGGGTACGATACAAGTGTCGATACAACCGACCATCATCTCTTGCTACAATTCCAACGATGGTAGTATAGCGATACAACCTACGAATGGTGCTGCTCCATTCCATTGGCTTTGGACAACTGGAGATACCCTGCCCCTGCTTTCGGGTTTGGGTACAGGTTTCTATTCGGGTATGCTGATGGATGCGCTGGGTTGTGGTATCAGTTGGAATATTCCGCTGGATGCACCCGATAGCCTACATACTAACCCTGTAGTAACGCCCGCCACAGGTGCGAATATCCCCGACGGACGTATTGTTCTCTCGCCAACTGGCGGTACTGGCAACATACAAGCCTTATGGTCGGACGGGCAGCAGGGGTGGTCGGTTACTGGACTATTACCCGGTACTTATACCGTTACGCTCACCGACGATAATGGTTGTACGCAAATAGAGGAAATAATAGTCAATTGGTCTGTTGCTACCTTGCAGCCCGCTACTGTAAAAGCACAAGTGCGGGTATGGCCAAATCCCGCTTCGGAGTGGCTGCTGGTGTCCTTTAGTGAAGTAGCGAAAGGGACATTTTTTCAATTGTTTGATATAAATGGCCGCTTACTTCGGCAAATACTTATTACAGAGCAGACTGGTCTTTTTTCAGTTTCGTTAGGTGATTTGCCTTCGGGAGCGTATATTTGGCGACTTGAAGAAGGACGTGGAGTGGTAATGGTGGCGGCGGAGTAAGTTTCGTAGTATTTGGGGTGGTTTAAATATTAGCGAAGACCATAGCATTGGCCTATTGTTGAGGACGGAGGAAGTCACTCGGACAATAGGCCAATTTCTATTATGGAAACGCCTAGATGTAAAGTAAAGCGGCAACGAATATGAAATCCCCCAAAAAACCTATTGGTATGAAGTATAATTTCGTACCTTTGCCCGCTTTTTAGCCATAACGATGGAAGAAAAAAATAATAATATAGAAGGAGTTGACCAAGATGCACCAGATCCTACGTTGGAAGACGATGTGAATGGTGGCGGTGATGAGTTTTTTGAAAAACACGATATCATCGTTGATCCAAAACAATCCATGATCCGATTGGATAAGTTTTTGATCGACCGATTGTCGCAAAGGTCGCGTAATCGCTTGCAAAATGCCATCAGAAATGGGGCTGTTTTGGTCGATGAAAAAGAGGTAAAGCCTAATTACAGGATAAAACCCGGTAATAAAATCAGTATTGTGCTACCAAGATCAACGGATGAGAACCTGGAGATTTTGGCACAGGATATTCCGCTCAATATTGTTTTTGAAGACGACGAAATCTTGATTATCAATAAACCGCTTGGGTTGGCGGTGCATCCTGGTGTTGGTATTCCCAATGGTACTTTAGTAAATGCGGTGGCTTATCACCTGCGCGATACCCTCGAACGATCACCCGTGGGTACCAATGACTATACTCGTGCAGGTATTGTACACCGAATTGACAAAGACACTACTGGATTAATGGTCATAGCAAAAACGGATTTTACACTGACCAATTTGGCGCGCCAGTTTTTTTACCATACCATAGAACGCCGTTATTGGGCCTTGGTTTGGGGCGATCCGGCAGAAGATTCGGGCACAATTGTTTCTAATATTGGCCGAAATCCGAATGATCGACGCTTGTTTATGGTATTCGACGATGGTGAAGATGGCAAACATGCGGTGACGCATTGGCGCGTATTAGAGCGTTTTTATTATGTGACCTTGGTAGAATGTCGTTTGGAAACAGGCCGAACGCACCAAATCAGGGTGCACATGAAGTCTATTGGTCATACGCTATTTGGTGACCAACGATACGGCGGTAATCAAATATTGAAAGGAACTGTTTATTCAAAATATAGACAATTTGTAGAGAATAACTTTACTATTTTGCCACGGCAGGCATTGCACGCCAAAGTATTGGGATTTACCCATCCACGTACGGGCGAACATGTCCGATTTGAATCAGAATTGCCCGATGATATGCAGAAAGTGATCGATCGCTGGCGAGATTATGTTAACACTAGAAAGTGATGGCTTTCGTACATTTTTAATACACATGAGAGACGCACATCCCGTCGAGCGTAATAATCCTTTTATTTTGGAAGCGATAAGACCCAAAAGGGTTGTATTTATCGTAAATCCTAATTCTGGTACGCGTATGCAAGCCAAAATCAAGGAGAGTATTGAGCGTTATTTGAACCACCGTAAATTTGAATACGGTATTTGGTACACCGAACGGCCCGGGCATGCCACTGAATTGGCGCGCAAAGCAGTAGCCGATGGTTTTGAAATAGTGGTAGCCGTGGGCGGCGATGGTTCTATTAATGAAGTAGCCACGGGGCTTTTACACACCGATGTTGCATTGGGTATTGTACCGGCGGGATCGGGTAATGGGTTGGCCATGCACCTTGGTTATGGTCGGAAAATTGATGAAGCGATCAAAAAACTCAATTCCGCAGAGTGTAAACTCATGGATTGCGGCGCGCTCAATGGTCGGCCATTTGTGAATGTAGCAGGTATTGGATTTGATGGATTGGTCTCCAATTTGATGCAAAACCAGACCAAAAGAGGGTTTTTCCCTTATTTTATTCGCTCTATTAAAGCTGGATTGGAATACATATCCAAGCCTTGCGAGTTACTGTTGAATGGACAATCTATCCACGAAAATTGTTTTGTAGTCACGGTAGCCAATGGATCAATGTATGGTTACAATGTTAGTATTGCGCCTGATGCACGTATGGATGACGGTTTGTTTAGCGTAGTTGTTTTGAAAGAAGCACCGCGTTGGCAATATTTTATGGCAATGCCTTCCGTTATGACGGGGAGGATATTCAAAGAGAATTTTGTACATCATTACGCCACTAATGAGTTGATTATCAAAAGCGAAGGCGATAATTTTATCCATTTTGATGGAGAGGGCAGTACACACAATGGCGATTTACATTTTACGATGCTACCCAAAAGCCTAAAAATTATGCTTCCACGCGAAGCACCTTATTCCGTATCTACTACCTCATAAATACTTTCACGCGCCACTGTAGAAGGTAACGCGCCAAAGACTCCAATTTTCATTTCTGCCATTTTACGGCCAGCCATGGCGCGTTCTAATAGCGGTTTTCCATCAATACAAGCAGTAAGATAACCTGACCAAAATGCGTCACCTGCGCCAGTAGTGTCTTTTACATCAATGGGGCGCGTTGGAAGGAAATGTTTTTCTTTGTCATTGGCCACCCAACAACCCTTATCACCCATTGTATAGCATACTTCGGATGCGTTATTTTTCAAGAAATATTCTAAGACAATATCGGGAGAACTGGCTGGCTCATTAAACAATCGCTGCCAATCCACATCGCTGATTTTGACCATAGCGCCCATTCGGATATAATCCCTGATCTTTTGCTGTGCTTCAAGGCGGTTTGGCCAAATTTTTGCAGCATAGTTGGCATCAAGGCTAATCATGCACTTGGCTCTTTTAGCGCGTTCGGCAGCCTCAAACAGCACCGATTGCGCTGGTGCTTTACTCAACGCAAAGCAAGTCGTGTGAAATATGCCAATATCGTCGAAGAGATTAAACGGGAATTGGCGGATTGATAATTGACTATCTGCGCCCCGATAAGGTACAAAATCGGAGGTAGTAGCCGAGCGTGTAACCAAAATAAGGCTGGTGGCAAAATCTTCCAATGTGGCGATACCAGTAATATCCACACCCAAGGCTGCGAGATAGTTCTTCAAAACGCGCCCCATATCATCGTTGCCTACGCTGGCCACCAACATGGTTTTATTGCCCAAACGGGCCATATTAGAACACAAATTGGCAGGACTACCGCCAGGAACACGCTTAAATAGGTTGGCTTCGTCCAAAGATTGGACAAACTCTGCGGTGATCATATCAATCAATAACTCACCTGCGCTTAATATATCTACTGCTCTTTTCATTGCGGGGGGCAAAGATAATAATTGGTAACGTATTGATTATCATTTGTTGATAACTTTTATTTAAGTGCACTCCAGCAATTTCCAATGTGACATGCACCCTGTTGTTTAATGGGAGAACGGATGAAACGGATTTAAACGGAAAATTTTGAAACAATCCGCTCTAATCCGTAAAATTCGTTTCATCCGTTTTACTATCCTGTCATAGTATTGATCCACATGGGAAATTGCTGAAGTTTACTCCTTACTCTTTCAAATCTTTTTCCATCGGTGGAATGCCTTTCATCATCCAGCGTGGTTCAGGTTTGTCCATCAAATAATAATCAAAAAACTGCTGCATCCGTTTTTGGAAATCCACGCGGTTCGGATATTTTACAGGCCAATGTGGTTCTTCATTGTAATTGAGCAGCCAAGCGGGCTTACCCAAACGGCGCAAACAGGTAAAAAACTCGATACCCTGCTCCCAAGGCACTGCGCCATCTTTGTCGTTGTGCATAATCAAAAGCGGTGTTTCTACTTTATTTAATGAAAAAAGCGGCGAATTTTCAATAAATAACGATGGCTTTTCCCAAAGGCTGCCCCCAATCCGGCTTTGTTGGTGCTCGTATTGGAAATGCCGACTTACGCCCGATTCCCAACGGATACCACCATACGCCGAGGTCATATTTACCACGGCTGCTCCTGCTTCTGCACAACGGAACATATTTGTTTTGGTCACGATATAGGCAGTTTGGTAACCACCCCAAGAGTGTCCTTGCAATGCGACTCGATTGGCATCAATGCCGCCCATCGCAATTACTGCGTTGGTGCCGCTCACCACGGCATTGTACGCCGATTCACCTGGATAACCAATTCGATACGGAATATCGGGTAGGAAAACGACATACCCACGGCTGGCGTATTGTACATAATTGATCTGCGAACGACCAAATGCCGGTGGACGATGTTGGTACAAGCCATCAGATAGTTTTTCATAAAAATTGACAATCATCGGGTGTTTTTTATTCGGGTCAAAATTGGCAGGTTTAATTAATAACCCTGCTAAGGTATCACCCGTGAGCGACCGCCAATGTATCATCTCAATACTCGGCCAAGCATATTCTTGCTGATGTGGGTTAATATCGCTAATACGTTGATCTTGAACTGTTTCTGAAGTGCTAAGAGGGAAATTGGTCATACGCAAATCGGGGAATGTTGCCATGTTTTGACGCGAATAAACCATGTTTTGCGCTTTTTTGGCCTTTAACGGACTTCTACTAAAACTATATGGCCCTGTCATCCAACGGGTGAGTATGCCCGTTTTTAAATGGAGTAAGGAATAAGATTCTGTTTTGGTGTTTTCGTTAAAACCATGCAACAAAATCGTACCGTTTGGATCAATTGTTTGCTCTTCGGGATTCAGTCGGATAAATCGGTAGATGGTTTGATTTTCCTTTCCATTGGTCAAACGCCGTGCAGACAGTGGTTTGTCGAGGTCGCAAAGCCAAAGATCAAATTTATCATAAAGTACCACCGATTTTTCACCCGTCATAAACCCTGCAAAACCACGACTATTTGGAAAATCAGGGGTATCGCTTTCATCATCGTAGAAATGGGAAATTTGGTTATTGGTGAGGCGTACTGGCATACCTTTTGACAAAGATTGCGCCCACCAAGCCGTATCAATTGCGGAGAAATAGAGCAAGTATTGGGCGGCTGGGGACATGCTACTATTACCCATTAATTGTTTGACTAACAATCGTTTATCACCTGTTTTTAAATCAACGGCATAGATATCGCGCCCTGTTTCGCCCAGCCATTGTGATGCTTGCATATAAGGTTCTTCGTTGTAGCCCATAGCGAGGTTGGCCGTTCGGTCGCGGTGATAAATGGCTCGGAATTCGGGCAATTCGGGGTCGGCTAAAACCACCATTTTCATTTTATTATCTAAATGGCACACAACGGGCCAAGTGCGTTTGATGTCCTCTTTAAGGCGTTCTTTTAGTACAGTATGCAAAAAAGGCGATTCGGTGGCCCATACTTCTACTTTTGCCAATTCTTCGGGCAGCAGCGTGGTATCGGGTTGTACTGGCGGGGGAACAATACCAAAATATAGTTTGGAATCATCTTTGCTAAACTGCAATCTAGCGTTTTCACTCAGCAGCCATTTGCCTTGTACCGCAGCGGACTGGGGTTGTATTGGTAGCCAATTATCGCTATTTTGGGCTATGATTTGCGCTGTATCTTTTTGGCTCGTGCGTGCGTACGCGAGTTGCCAAGGCCGGATAACAGCCTTGGAAGTATCGCTATCCACCAAAAAAGCCGCCATTTCACCTGTTTCGTGCAGACCCAATTGTTTTATTTTTCCCTTGCCACGCCAAAGGTGTCGTTGTTTGTTTTGAGCCAATTGATGGAAATATACGCCCGGCATGGCCACGTCTTTGCGTTGCTGCCATTGCCAAGCATCGCCAATACCTGTTACGGTATATATTAGGGCAGGTGCCCGTTCAGCAATGGAATAATCTTTTACAAAAGGAATCGTATCGGTTGTATTTTGGGCTAAATTACGCACCAGTAACAAAGAACCATTATCGGCACTTTCTTTTTTGGCTTTGGCTTTTTTCTCGGCCAGTTTTTCGGCTTTTTTTACCAAAGAATCGGGTAGGGGAGCGGCGGTAGTATCTTTTGGTAATGGTTTTTCTTTTATTTTAGCGGCAGGTTCTACATGCACAATAAGCCATCCCGACCAGTATTCGGGCATGGAATAACCCTTGATACGCGCTATTTTTTCCAAATTACCCGTGTTTAGGTTATAAATACCCAGGGTGTCTTTCGGCAAATCATCGGCCTTTACTTTTTTGCGCTTGAGGGTACGCACCGTATCGAGGGCTGTTTTGATGGTAAAAGTGAGCCATTGACCATCTTCTGAAAAAACGGGGCTTTCGCCGCGTGGGAAAGCAATGGTTGTTTGCTTTGTGCTGTGCCACAATTGGAGTGTAGCATCGCCTTCGGCCACAGTTCGGGTTTGGTAGGCTACCCACTGTCCATCGTTGCTAATGATTTGTTTTTCAATACTTTTCCAGCGTTGCACATCGTTCATTTCGATGGGTTTTTGCTGTGAAAACAAGATATTTGTGGTTAAAAATAGGGCGAGAACAGCGAGTATAAGTTTTTTCATGGGGGCAAATATAGGAACGAATAACTTTATAAACGTACACTTTTGTTTTTACCAAAAGATTTTACAATGCTAACCAACGAAATTTCAAAGTTGGCTCAAAGGGGGGTAGTGCTAAATTGTCGGGGCGACTTTTTCTGTCACCCCGACAATTTAGTTGAAATCCATTGTTTGCATAAATAAAACATCATGCCCCGATTTTGTCACGCACTCTAGTTATTCAATCTGCCAATAGCCCCAAGATCTTGACCAATAATGAGTAGTTTTTTGCCCACAATGATGCATATTTGGCAGCACTATTGTTAGGAACGAATAACCAATAATTGCTTACATTACAACACTTTTTCAAAGCAAACACTATTGTCAATACCCACATATTGCCCATAATTCGGTATAACAGTATAACCACTTTTTTGGTACAAACGAATCGCCTCTGGTTGCATTTGGCCTGTTTCTAAAATACATTTTTCGTAGCCCAATGTCGCGGCCCATGCCTCCAATCCTTGTAGTACTTCACCCGCAATACCTTGTCCGCGCAATTCAGGATAAACATACATCCGTTTTACTTCCATCGCTTGCGCATCAAATGCCTTAATAGCGCCGCAACCAACAGGTTTTTCGTCCAAATAAGCGACAATAACGTGCTTAATCAGATCAATTTTGTTGTATTGGGCATAAAATGCATGGTCTTCGCCATCGCGAATGCGTAGGTCGGCATCGAGGAATTGGACCAGCGTCACAAAATCGGGGTGACTGGAATCTGTTTGGAGGAGGTGAAGCATGGTGTTAATTCTCATTCCTTATCATCTTTTTCAAACCAAACCCGATCCCTATTGCCTGCTTCTCCGTTATAATTTACGGTTATTTCTGTGCCTGCTGGAATGGCTTTAATCGCGTAAAAATCGATGGTTTCGGCCTCAAAATCCATACCATACTCCGCATTGGGTTCGTATTCGTGGTTGTACAAAGAGCCGTAACCCAGACAAACCGCATAGTATTTACCATCTTCGCCCCAGTCGAAATAGTAGTCATCGAGCATCGTTTGCCGAATATGCGGTAATTCACTCAGTGGAAATACCAGTACCGGGCAAATTTCAATAATCTCCCCCGCTTCGATATCGCGTGCTGCAAATACGCCCCTACCATGCAATTCTGATGGGCCAAAATAGATTTCTGCGTGTTGTAAACTCATTTTATTTATTGGTCAAAACTAAGTATTCCCAAGGCTTCAGCGTCATTTGCATTTCTCCGGTTACTTGCATGGTATTTGATCCAAAAACATTGGCATAAGCACCTGAAAATTTAGAAGAGGGCGTAATGGTAACGGTTTTACTAAATTTGTTCAAATTGGCAATGACAATCACCTTATCGCCATTTTTTTCCCGGCCATAAGCATAAATATTTTTATCATCGGTCGTTGAAAACTTGACAAGGTCGCCCCCAAATTTACCATTCCAAACGGCTTGATTATCGTGTTTAAGCGCATTTAACCGCTGGAAAAACAGTGATCGGCTGTATTTTTTCCAACGAATAGGATCGCGATCAAAAAACTTTAACCGACGACCTTGGTTGTCCTCCTGCCCGCAATAAATCATAGGCATACCCTGCCAAGTCCAGGCCAATACATTCATCACATCACTGGATATACCATACAGTTCGGATTCGGTGCCAGTCCACGAGTTTTCATCGTGGTTTTGGGTGAAATAGAGTTGACAATAGTCTTTTGGATAGAAATCGTTGAGAAAATCGCGCAAAGTATCCAACGACTGCGCGTCTTGTTTGCCTTTCCAAATATCCTTGGTAATATCTTTGAATTTCCAGCCGTAATTGGCGTGGAAACACGAATTGAAATGCGCTGGTTCATCCTGCCATTCGCTGAGCATAAACATCGGTTTTAGGGTGTCCAACGCTGGCCGTACTTCTTTCCAAAAATCATTGGGCACCAAACCTGCCATATCGCATCGGAACCCGTCAATATCGCATTTTTTGATCCAATATTGCATGGCATCAATCATGGCTGCGCGGGTGGCAGGCTGCGCATAATCCAAGTCGCATATATCGCTCCAATCGGCAATCGGTTCACCATGTTCGTTGATTGGAACCGTAAAATCTCCGTTGTATTTGGTATAATATGTTGGATGCTGATTTTTCCATACAGCATCCCAAGCAGTGTGGTTGGGTACCCAATCGAGTATCACTTTAAGTCCAATTTCATGCGCTTTTTGTATCAAACGACGCAGGTCATCTTCCGTACCAAAATCGGGGTTTATGGCCTTAAAATCGACCACAGAATAGGGGCTACCCAAGGAGCCTTTTCTTTTTTCCTTCCCAATGGGATGAATGGGCATTAGCCAAATAATATCAACGCCCAGTTCTTTTAAACGCGGCAATTGGAGGGTAACGCCATTAAAATCGCCATTAGATGAAAATTGGCGTGTATTTAACTCGTATAATACAGCGTTTTTAGCCCAATCGGGCATTTCAGGGCGTTCGGATAATATCATTTTAGGCGGCTGTACAGCAGGCGAGGGTGGGGTGGGTTGTTGGCAAGCCGATAAGGATATTGCCGCAAGAAAAATAAAGAATAGGCAGCGCATGGTGTATAGTTCTTTCGGAGGTGTTTCAAATTTAATATTGAACATTTAGCGTTGAACATTTAACATTGAACATTTAACATTGAACATTTAACATTTAACATTTAACATTGACAAATTATAAAGTAAATATTGAAAAATTTTAAATTTTAAACGCTAAATTTTAAACGCTAAATTTTAAACGCTAAATTTTAAACGCTAAATGCACTTTTAATCCCAAACAGGTTGTGTTTTACTACAAATTACTCGAATTTGAATACCCGTTACATTCAGATCGGTATTACCTTTCCAAATCATCACAAATCCTTTGTCCTGCAATTGCCAACTATTATTGAGATAGGTATCTTTGCAAGAAAGGAAAATTTGATTTTTAGCCTCATCAAATGCCCATTGGCCAGTATCCACCACTTTGCCTTTAATCAAGACATCGAAAGTTTGGTCTTCGCGGAATTTCATCCATTTCGGTTTGTAACTCAGTCCGACAAGCGAATCAATGCCACACATCGCATCGGAGCAATGCCACCAACCTGTGGCTAAGTATGCCTTCCGACTGGCGGTAGGCGCGGGTTGCGATGCAATAGGCACGTTCACGCGGGCAGGCGCACGATGGATTTGAACTGGTGGTGCGCTATCAGGATTACTACTCAATACGTGGGCTGCTTTAAAGTTCAACGCAGCGTCCTGGTCGCCAGCATGTTCATCGGGTATGATCAATTTGGGTTGCTCAGCAGCAGCAGCATCGGGCTTTTTAATTGTTTTGCAGGTAGCATAACCCAGTCCTAAGGCCAGCACAGCCAGCAAAATATTAATTTTCATTTCCTTTGTCACTTTATATTTGAATTAAATTTGTTGCTAAATCAAAAATAGAATCTATCTCCTCAAATCCATCAATTGTATAATCGGCTTGGCAAATATCGCGGTGCATTCCTACCGCAACCGAAGCGAACCCGCCTCTTTTTGCTGCCAGAACGCCTGTTGGTGCATCCTCAAAAACGATACATTGTGCAGGTGAAAGGTGGAGTTCTTGTGCGGCCATTAAAAAACAATCGGGGGCTGGTTTGCGCTTTTTTGCGATAGTACCATCAATCACGGCTTGGAAATAGGCATCCAATTTGGTGGATATAAGCACTTTCCGGGCGTTGGATGAAGAAGAAACCAAGGCAACCGAACGTTTTTTCTCTTTTAATAGCCTCAAAAAGTCCAAAACACCGGGTAATACTTCATCTGGCGACATTTGAGCAATGAGGTCGATATACCAATTGTTTTTGCGATCGGCCCAAAACATTTTTTCGGCTTCGCTTGCATAGTGGCCACCCCATTCCATTATTTTCTCAATGCCTTCCATCCTGCTAAGGCGGCGCAATACTTCGTTGGAGTTTTCGTCTATTTCCACCCCCAATTCAGAGGCGATACGTTGCCACGCCAACAAATGGTATGGTCGTGTGTCCACCACAACACCATCCAAATCAAAAATATATCCGTTAAACTGATCTAATCCTAATGCCATTACTGATAAAACTAGCCGCAAAGGTAGTTAGAAACGAAGTATAAGAGCAAGTGCCATTAATTTGTTTTTTCACGGCTCCATGTTGACCAATCTTTTAAAAAATATTCTAACAAAGCAGGTTGGTCTAATTGGTTGATTTTTAAATCATTAGGCGCTTGAATATCTTTTTCCAAATAAAAAATATGTTGCAAAATTGTACTGTCTAAAAATTGAGTGGGTACATTAATTTGTAATTTTTCAGGATAAATAGTTCGGTTGGAGGCCATAAAAAAGCCCCATTCGCCAAAGGAAGGCACGTAAGCACGCATGGGAATCACTTGCGCAAAACCAGCGGCGTGTATCGTTTTTCCAATACACCAATAAGCGTTTTTGGTATTGAAGGTACTGGTGGCCTGCGTGGCAAATACACCCGTGGGATTGAGGACGTTGAGTACCATTTTGTAAAACCAAACGCTGTATAAACGCGCAACTGCCTCATTGGAAGGATCGGGTAAGTCGGAAAGGATTACATCAAAAGTTTCATCGGTTTCACGCAAAAAAACAGTAGCATCCATCGCTTTGAGGTGTACTTTTGGGTGATTAAGTGCATCTTTATTGGCGGCTCGGATAGGACCAAAAGTTTTGGCTAATTGGAAAACTTCTTCATCCAAGTCCACAATAGTGATGGATTCCACTTCTGGGAATTTGAGTACTTCCCGCGCCAAAAGCCCTTCTCCGCCACCTAAAATAAGCACTTTGGCGCGGTGTGGCGCTGCTAACATGGGCGTAATGCCGAGCACTTCGTGGTAGCGGTATTCGTCGCGGGTGGAGAATTGGATCACACGGTTAATATATAGGCGTGTATCTGTGCCTTTTTGGGTCACTGCCAAATGCTGATAAGGCGTTTGTTTGGCCCATATCACTTTGTGGTTATAAGCACTGTCTTGCCAAGTTTCGAGTAACGCACCCGATTGGTACAATAAATAGCCCAACCCTGCCATCAGTATCATGGCGATGGTTTGTAGTTGTGTTTTAGCGCGTTTGGGGATATGTGGTTTTAATAAGGCCAAAATAAGCCATCCTAGCAAAATATTGAGTAAACCAACACCGATAGCCGTTCGGAATAACCCCATTTTGGGCAATAACAAAAAAGGAAACAAAAGGGTAGCCAGCAAAGCACCAATATAATCCAACGAAAGCACATTGGCCAAATTAGCACGCAACGGATAATATTCCTTTAGGATACGGGCTAATAACGGTATCTCAAGACCAGTCATACACCCAATCATAAAGGTAATGGACAATACCAATATTTGGAAAGTATCCGCCGAGGTACGTTCAAAGGCCCAATAGGCAATCGGTACACTAAAACCACCAACGAGTCCTAATACAATTTCGGCCACAATAAAATAGACAATCAGCGGCTCAGGTACATATTTAGACAAGTAAGATCCCGCACCCATAGCGGCCATATATACACCAATAATCAGGGAAAATTGCTTTACGCTATCGCCCAAAAAATAAGAAGAAACGGTACTCAGTTCCAATTCATACACAATGGAACACAAACCAGCAATAAGCACGGAAATCAATAATAACCACCTTTCGGATACTTTCAGCATGTTTTTTTGTTTAGGACTGTTAAATATGCGCAAAGATGCCTAAATTTGCACCTTGAACTAAGAACTTGTTTAGATATTATTTTCCTAAAAAACAACGCCTTATAAAACTGACCTCAAAATTAGTGGCCAATTTATACCAGTGAAAGTGCTGCTTTTTTTATTTTCAGAATATTAAGTAATTGATTTTCAATACAATAAGATTTAAATCTGTTCAAAACTAAACTATCTTAATTATGGATTTTTCTCGTATCAAAAGCATGCTATTTACGGGCATCGCTGTTTTTTTTATTTTTAGTCTTTTCCGCACCTGCCTTTGCAGCAGCGGTGGCTCCGAAGAAGAAGTACAAATCCCAACGGAGGGTTTGATCACAACGGTTGCCGAAGTAGAACCTAACTCGTTCAAAATTGAAGATGAAACTACTATTCCAGATACTGCCGCAAGTTTGATTATTGCGAAGTATATGAGTGGTAAAATCGACACATTTACTTTAGCAGAGGCGCGTTTGGTGCAACAAGGCCATTCCACCGGTCATAGCAGTATGGCTGGCCCAATTATGGCTGCCGCAGGTGCAGGTTTCTTGGGTTACATGATGGGACGCTCTATGCGCACCCCACCATCCCCATCTGCCTATACCAACCAACAGGCGTACAACCGTGTCAACTCTACAACGGGTTCTAGTTTGAACCGTTCAGCAGCACGTGTATCCCGTCCATCAGCAGGTCGTTCATCCAGTGGCTTCGGAGGAGGTCGCTCATCTCGTGGTTTCGGTGGATAATAGATTAATACCTGTACAAGCACCCGACCAAAAATGGTTCAAACAGGGTGGCATCGAATGGATGGTAACAGGTGAAAATAGCGACTATCTGGCCAACCGGGTAGTCGCTATTACTCAAGATGAGATGCATACTTTTCATGCAACCGTCAAAGACCTGTACAAAATGCAAATGGAGGCCGCCAAACACGTGGCCAAAAACAATCTTTGGGATCAAGTGGGTATTCCTAAAGAGGCGATTCCGCTTATCGAATACTCACTCCGAGAAGAGGAGCATTTGCACCTGATTGGTCGTTACGATTTTGCGGGCGGCATGGAAGGATTGCCGATCAAATTGCTGGAATTTAACGCTGATACTTTTTCGCTTTTGCCCGAAACGGTACAAGTGCAGCCGCAAATGACGGCCAATTTGCAACCTGCCCCAACGCCTGCTTCATACAATACTTTTGCGCATTTGGTGGACGTATTCAGGAATCTATTGCGACAAAATCCTGATTTTGAGCCTACGATCCTGTTTTCGGGCATGGGTTACGAGGAAGATACACTCAACCTCAATATTATGCTCAATGCTGCGCAACATGCAGGTTTCAAAGTGGCGCAACAGGTCAATTTAGAAAAGGTCGTGTTTTCGGAAGATGAAGGCATTTTTGTCGAGTTAGGTCGCGATAAATTCCAACGTTTCGACTTTTTCTTTAAAATGGTGCCGTGGGATTTTATTTGTTTTGAAGAACCCGATTTATTGGATCTTTTGGACAATATTATCCGAGGGAAACACGCCATAGTGATTAATCCTGCGCTCACCATGTTGCTCCAATGCAAAGGACTATTGCCCATTATGGCAAAATTATTTCCTACGCATCCCAATATTTTGTCCGCTTCATTTGAGGAATCAGATTACGAAGATAAAAAAGCGTACGTCGCCAAACCCGTATTTGGTCGTATGGGCGAGAACATCAGCCTTTGGGACAAAGATGGTGAAATGATTATGGAAAACGATGGCGATTACGGCGATTTTCCTTATATTTTTCAGGAAATGGCCGAATTAAACATGGACAGCCGTGGTTATCTCTATCAGCCCAGCGTGTATTGGATACAACAACCCAGTGGTATTTGTTTCCGTCGCCAAGAAGGTGCTGCCATTGATGATGACGCGGAGTTTATTAGCCATTTGGTGGAGCCGTAGATTGTAGCGTACACTTTTTTCTACCACAAAAGAGCACAAAGTACACAAAGACGTAGAGTAGGCGCTTCGCTTGTTTTTTAGAACACAAAGTATAGCGTAAAATTTTTACCTCTAATTACTAAAGGATAAAAATAACGTGTACCCTACGCTTTGTGAACTTTGTGTTCTGTTGTGGTGGAAAAAAACAAAAAAACACTTTTGCAGTAGAAAAAACCAAAAAAACACTAAGAAAAGTAAAATACATCATTCCCTTTTTTCAAAACTTTTTCCTTTCCCCAATTATATGACAATTCTGTGAATATTGGGATTTTTCTTCCTCTTACTTTTGCGCTCGGTTTTGGGCAACCCACTTATCGGGGAAAAACAATTGTCCATCCACGCAAAACATTCACACATTATGTCAATCGTAAACACAAAAAAAGTATTCCATTTTCTTGCTATTTTAGCACTCGCAGTAGTCGGCACACTCAGTTCATGTAAAGACGACGAAGATCCCATCGTAAAAACCAGAGTTTATGGCACCATCACTATTGATAACGCCAATGTTTGGTCCACTTGGAAAGACAGCGGCGAAGTGCAATTAACATTGTTCCCTAAGTTTAGCCTTGATCCGCTTGCAGGTTGGGGCGCAGTACCTAATAATTTCTTTGGTCCTAATGTATTGGGCGGTACTTTTGCAGTAGGCGCACCTTACAATTCTCAAAACCCAGTTATTTTGACTTATGTTGCTGGAAAAACTACTTACGACTACGAATTAGAGGTAGAAGCAGGTACTTATTCGGCATTAGCCATCGGATTTCGCCACAACTTGGTGACTGATCCGAGCAGAAAAACAGCCACTTTAGGCGTACATTGGGACAAAAGCACACAAGTAAGCCATGGTATTGTAATCAATGTGCCTGGCCCAGGTGGTGCTGTAATTCCTGTCTTTAATTTCCCTCCACCAGTTTCTTTTGATGTGGCAGAGGGCGAAGAAAAGAAGATTGATTTTAAAATTGACTTCGATTTCGTAAATAAATGGTACTAGTACCGTTAATTGATCGTAGCCAGTTGGCCACAATGGCGGCTGGTATTCGACAACTGGCATGTATATGGCTTGTCTGTCTCTTTTGCGCACCAGTGCAAGGGCAGCAAGCCGTATCCATGGCTACACCTGATAATGCTTCGCCACAAAGTTTTGGTCAGATTGAAGGTGAAATAAAAGATGCAGAAAGCGGAGAACCATTGCCATTGGCTACTATTCGCTTGTTAAATGCATCACTTTCTGGTGTAACAGCCGATATTAACGGTTATTTCTCGCTTTCTGGATTACCAGTAGGGCAATATACTTTAGTGGCCTCGTATGCTGGTTATCAGGATATGACGCTGGAACAAATTACGGTTTCGGCTGGTCAACGCCAATTTGCAACATTTGCTTTGCGACCTTCTCCACAAATGATTGAAGAAGTTGTCGTAACAGCCAGTTTGCGCTCTCAAGCCATTAAACTTGCACCCGCCAGCATCGGTGTTGTTACCGCTAAACAATTACAAGAACGGCAAGTAACCACTTTCGATCAGGCTTTTGATGAAATGCCAGGTGTAGTCGTTACCCGCTCTGGTGGTGCTAATGTACAGGCCTTTTCCATTCGCGGTGCATCGGAAGTAGCAGGTGGCGGTATTGGAAACCGTGTGCTACTTTTAATTGATGGCCGCCCTGCCCTTAGTCCTGAATCTGGCGGTGCACTCTGGAACCTTGTACCCGTGAGTTCCATCGAGCGGATTGAGGTAGTACGGGGTGCATATTCTTCTTTATACGGTTCTAGCGCGATGGGTGGTGTGGTCAATGTGATCACCCGCGATGCCGATCTTAAACCACAGACGCGTATCCACCTCAATTACGGTGCTTACAACCATGCTCCTGCTTCTACTGGATACCGTCGGTACAATGATTTTCGTTCGATTGATTTAAGCCATAGCCGCAGAGTGGGTAAATTCTCCTATGTACTGGATGGTAGTTGGAAAACGGATGATGGACACAAAGAAAAAACGGGTTTCGACCTGTATAATTTATTTGGAAAAGCCACTTGGGCACTTAATCCAAGGCGGCAAATCCAGTTGGCGCTCAATGCCAACCGTATGTACAGCGATGCGCCCGCCACTTGGCTAAGTAAAAGACAAGCCTACAGCGCAACAGCATTTAAACAAGATGATTACCAAGATCGGCGCGAATTTAATGCCGATTTATACTATACTGCTACCCCGAATGATCGAGTAAAATACAGTACGCGTCTCTATCATTACAATAGTACCTCCTTGTTTTCTTTCGATGATAACCCCGGAAACGACAGTACCAATATCAATTTTGGTAAACAAATCGTAAAATCCTACAGTGTGCATACCCAACGCTTGGGTGCGCTCTCGCAGGTAGAATTGTTTTTGGGTAAACACTACCTGATTACGGGAATAGACATCAAAGGGGATTATGTATTGGGTACGCCCGATACTTTTCTCTATGGCGAACACCGTGCATTGGGTACAGGTGTTTTTGCGCAGGACGAGGTGTCAATCACGAAACGATTGACCCTTACTGCGGGTTTGCGCTACGATCATTATGTAATTTTTGGGCAGGTACAGGAGTCCAATTTAAGCCCTAAATTGGCATTATTGTACCAAGCCAAGCCCAAATTATCGCTCCGGATGTTATTGGCGCAAGCCTTCCGCGATCCACCTATTGCGGAGCGGTTTATCAAATTTGAGCAGGGCGGCGGCTTGCGTTTTTTGCCCAATCCCAGTTTGCGCCCCGAACGCCTTATTGTTTCGGCTGAAATCGGTGCTAAAATGCAGCCTTTGCCGGGTGGTACATTCGATGTATCGTTTTTCTACAACCGCTACAATAACCTGATCTCATTCCAGCAACTGTCCAATCCGCTAGAACCGCTGCTGTACAAGGTAGTCAACCTCAAGGAATCTGTGATGCAGGGTGTGGAATTATCGTACCGCCAGCAACTTAAAGAATATGTTACGCTCCAGTTTTCTTATACCTTTTTGGATGCCCGTGATATTTCTGACAACCGCGTAAACGATGCTCTGGCTTATAAGGTGCGCCATACCCTGGGTGCTTCGGCCACGGTACGTCATAAGGGCTTTACATTCAACGCTAATACCCGTTACCGCAGCCGTATCGAGGAGGTATTTATATATCCGGGCAGCGAACCCGATGCTGTTTTTCTGGTCAATACCAAAGTGGCTTATACTTTTTCAAAGGGCTATTCGGCGTATTTTGCGGTAAATAATGTGAACAATGCGCAATACGAGGAATTGGAACGGTATCGGATGCCGGGTAGGAGTTTTACTGGGGGAGTGGAGTGGCGGTTTTAGGGGAAAAAACATAGGCTTTTGCGCCGGCTTCGTCATCACATAAACCAAATTCAGTGTTATTCGATGCTTTTTCCTGACAATTTCTTTGAAAAAAGTCTAAATTCATCATTCTTGGTTTGTTTTTAAAAGTGAATCAAAAAGTCCTCTTCTTGCTCGATTCGATGTAGTGTTTTTAAACTTAAAATGTATAGCCAAAGCGCATATTTACAGGAACAGCAAAATATCCTGTATCTTCTAACAGAATGCCAAAGCCTCCGCTAAGTTCGACACAAAAATTGGGTTGAATCGGTAAATTAAGCCCTAGTAATAAAGTAGGGTGTACTGAGAAATCGCCAGATCTTTTTACAATAAATGGTTCTGATGGGCTAATTCCATTTACGATTTCACCAGATTTTGTACTCGATAAATTAAACCCAATGCCTGTAAAAAAACCATTCATTGCTGTTTTGGGATAAAAACGAAATTCAGGTCGAAAACTAACTGTTGGGGATTTATAATTTACATTTATAAAATCGCCAGTTGTTAAAAGTGCTGTTGCTGTTCTTTCTCCACCAACATAGTCAAGTATGGTGGCAACAGAAAATTTTCGTCCAACTTTATATTCAAGGGAAACGCCACCTCCAATGCCCGTTACATTTGTTTCGTTATTAAGAAAGAGGGAGGCACCCGCTTTTATGCTGCTGTTCTGGGCAAGTGAAACATTGATCGCAATCAATGCAAAAATGAATGTGATTTTAATTTTCATATTATTTGTTTTTAATTACATCGAATGGTTGTACTTATACATACTCGGCCGAAAATTCATTTTTGCTCGCCCGAAACCTTGATTAAATTGTCTTGTTTTGCCAATTTCTTGAATTTATCTTATTTTATGTCCTAATTTAATCAAGAAATCTCTCAATTTAGAATAGACGTTAATATCGGCGAAAATTTCTTTATTTTTAAGGGTAACTATACTGGAACATCCAAAGCATATATTTATACCTTCCAAAAGTTTAGAATTAGAGTTATAAAACAAAATTGCATCTCTGTAAATTGGCATACACATCCAATATTCAAAGTCCTCAGATGGGACTTTCAGGACTTCAACAAGTGTATTGCCATAATCAGAAACAAATGTATGCTTTGATATTAATTCTGCGGACTGGTTTAATGCTCCATTTTTTGCAAATATATGATTATTTTCTTTTTTATATATATTTGATTGTCTCAGTTTTTTAAAAGTTGATGCTTCTTCTTTTGTTAGCGGTATTGTTTCGTCTGCATATTTGTTACCTAAATTTTCATAAATTTCAAACTCTCCATTTCTTTGAAAAGAATAAGTTTCAAAATAATCAAATTCCAAATTTTCTATAAAATCCTTTGTAGTAAAAGCCATTTAATATATTTTAAAATGATAAACTTTATTGTATTGCTCCTAAGTATTTTGAGTTTTTACGTACTAAAATATTGATTTTAATGTTTTTTTCCGCGGCCTGCCCGCTACATGTATCTATAACTAAAAAACGGTATTTTTTGTTTTACTGTATGGAATTATGGTTTGCCGTCACCACCTCCCCAAAAAACCTCTGTTGCGGTAAAGCCCACATTGTCACCCCATATACTTTTCGCTATTTGCAGGAAACCAACTTATTC
>JBEAVK010000035.1:0-21147 GCA_041160955.1 Bacteroidota bacterium | reverse complement strand
ATCCATTTCGTGCATGATTATGAACGCCAGACCAATAAAAAAGAACAAATGATCGGGCATTTTTACTAGGCAAATTTAATAATTTCCAACATTTTTTTGGCATTTTCTAAGTTGGAGTACTCCGTTTCGAGGTGCGCTCTGCGTTCGTCGATACGGCTTTGCTCGAAGGGTGCATTCAACATGGCCTCAATGGTTTGGCGGATAGCCGCCGCTGAATTGCGCACATAACACAATTTTTCCAAATTGGTACCACTTACCATCATCTCATTGACGATACAAAAACGTCCCCGGAACAGGGCATTGATGAGTTTTAGTTTAATGCCCGAATTTTGAAACGAAAATAAAAGGTTGATATGCGCATTTCGGATCAGGTTATTCATCATGGCATCATCCGGGTTTTCGATCAATTTGATATGGTCGTGTGGCCGAATTACATCTTTTAGCCTTTGAGTAGGTTCCATACCTGCAATGACGAACGGCACCTCCATACCTGCTATTACATTTTCTACGAGCCAAAGCGCAGCACGTTCATTGTCGGGGACGCTTAGTTTACCATGGAAAAGCACGTACTCTCCCCTACCCAATTGGCTTTCCACAAAAGCATTTGGGTGAAAAGCGGGAATATGGTGGGTATTGGCTTTATGTTGTTTAAAATAAGCTTCATCTTTGGTCGAAATAGCGATTATTTCATCAGAGTGCAGCAGTACATACGGTTCAATACGCTGTAATTTTATACTCTCGAGGAAAAAATAGAGTTTTTCCCAAATCGCTAAATTAGAAGTAAGTTTCCACAAATGCTCGTAGTATTGCCATTCTACGTTATGCATGCGCACTATTTTTTGGCGGTGCCGCAGGCTTTTCTTGAGCACAAATCCGGAGGTATGGATGCCTTCAAACAAGATAGGATGACTATCTTTTTTCAAGCGTTTGAGCAGTGAGCGGTTCATGCGGGTTTGCATGATAAAAGGGAAAAAGGACAATTGCCAAATAATAGACCGACTCCTTTTGTAATAATACACCTCTTGGCAATACTGCGCCAATTCGGGTTGAGGCGTGCGGTCGCCATATTGGAAACAATGTAAAATAACTTTAACCCCCAAGGCATGAAGTGCCTTAATCTGATTAAATATAACGATTACTCCGCCATAATTGGCAGGATAAGGTATGTCGAACGAAACGATATGTAATGTCATTGCCACGAATCTTTACTTAGGAACGATAAAAGAATAAGTTAGCACTTTTGGCTGATTCCTTTTCGCTCATACCGCACATCTTTTAGTTTAAATAGCCCACTATTCGCACTAAAAGATACTTGTCTGGGCCAAAATTAATCTACCCAAAAGTGCTAAATTATTCTTTTATCGTTCCTAAAGCGGCACAAAGGTAAGTCGTTTATGTTGTAAGTTTGTTGTTAGTGATTTGTAATTTACAAGTCAAATTAATATTTTGAAAAAATAAGTAAATAGCAAAATAATAAACTGTATTTTAATGTTTTTTCACGCAAAAAAAGTATATAATTTTAGTAAAAAAATTTGGTGGGTAACATTATATACTACTACCTTAGAGTTTAGAAATATGGGGGTTCGCCCCTACCCTTTCCGATACTTTTTCCGTTCACCAAACCAATCTATTATGAACGTTACCTTTGAAGAATTACGTCGCGTTAAACACGCATTGCCAACCGGCAGCATTGGCCAACTCGCCACAGAATTTAATATGGATGAAGAGGCTGTCCGAAATTATTTTGGTGGTGGTCACTACAAAAATGGCCAACTCGCAGAGTTTCACCTAGAATCCGGTTACGGCGGTGGAGTGGTACATTTGGAAGATACCACTATTTTTGACCGTGCTATGGAAATGATTGAACAGCACAAAGTGTCCTTGCAGTAGCAAACATTTTGTGCTTTTTTTTTGTCAAAATGAGCCGCTCCCGAAAATAATTTGGGGCGGCTCATTGTTTTTTACAAATATTGGATTTCTCCGAAGTCTGGATCTCTAATTTTACTATATTTACAGCATTTGGGCAATCCATACTGATGTATATTAAAACTAATTCCATGACCCCTCTATTCCCCTACCAACCTAAGCACAAATCCATAACTATATTGCTTTGCGGTCAACCTAAATTCATCGTGTGGTTGTGCGCCCCAAGAGTTATCGCCACCTACACCACGTTGCGCCAAGTCCACGTGTAAACACACAAAACGGCGTTTGATAATATCAGTAGTATGGCGGTTTTTCTTGATCGTTCCTTCGTCAAAATCTTCGGTCAATTGTGGCATAGCACTAAATGAAAGTGGCTGTAAACCAATCACTTCTACGCCATAACCAGTGCCATCGGTCAGTTGAATGGTGCGTGTATCGGTCTTGTATCCGCTTTCTTGTGGACGAATATAACCGCGTGTCCAGCCATTATCTGTATTGTCGCTCCATTGTCCCAGTTGTGCTGCCGTATTGCGATCGCTGTAATTTTCCCAAGGGCCGCGTCCGTACCAATCCAAATTGGTGCAATTGGCTGGTAGATAAAATCGCATACCCATCCGTGGCAACTCTGGTGCTTTGGAGTCGGCAGCAATATTTATAGAGGCATTTATTTTTAAAGAGGCATCATTTTGGATAGTGTATTCCAAAACATAATCGGCGTTTACTTCTGGCAAAAAATACTTAACAGAGATACGTACGCCTTTATCCGTTTTATCGCCTACTGTGACACCTTTGAGTTGGCGCGATTTGTGCGCACTTGTCCATGGTCGTGCATAATTATTAAAATCAGCGCCAAAATCATTGTCTGTCGGAGCGCGCCAAAAATAAGGCTCGGGAAACAAAGCGTAATCGTAATCGTATTGGCGCAAAATATTATTGCCTTTAAGAGCGTACATCATCAAACGGCCACTTTTCATATCGAACATACCCGAAATATCGCCAGAGGCAAATTGGAGCATATCACCCAATCGGTTGGTGGTTAAATTGCCGCCATTGTCGCGGTTTTCTTGTGCAAAAAAGTTACCAGTACCCGTAAATTGTTCTTTTGCAACTTCGTGGCCAGCCGGAATAGCGGCTGTTGCGTTCCTTTGGTGCGCATATACATTCAAGGCAACCTCGGTTCCGGGGGCTAATTTGAAGGCGGGAATCTCCAATTGAACCGATTTGGTTTGCCCTGGCTCAAGATCTACTACAAAAGTACCTTCTTTGCTAATTTCGCCATTAAGCAATACTTCGTATCGAAAATCATACTCTATTAGGTTGGTGAAATTGAACTCATTTTTTACTTTTATTTTGCCGCCAGCCCAGCCGTCGTCTTCAAAAAGGATATTTTGATACACTTTTTTTACTTCGTACAAACCGGGATGCGGCGTACGGTCGGCTGCAACAAGGCCATTACACACAAAATTGTAATCATTAAAGCGGTCTTGTGCACCAAAATCACCACCATAAGCAAAATATGATCTACCATCAGGTGTTTTAGTTTCGATACCTTGGTCCACCCAATCCCAAATACAACCACCTTGAAGGTTATCGGAGGAACGAATTACATCCCAATATTTTTTGAAATTGCCGACTGAGTTGCCCATAGCATGCGCGTATTCGCACAAGATAACTGGGCGAGGTTTTGTGTTTTCTTGACCAGCATAAGGGCTTGAAAATGAGGTAGGTACATGCTTTTGAGTAGGATCTTTAGCGCATTTTTCCATGTCTGGCACCAATGGATACATCGGTGTGATAATGTCGGTATTAGACTGTACACCTGCTTGCTCTGACATAACAGGGCGCGAATCGTCGCGTTTTTTACACCAATCGTACATTTCATAAAAAACTGGACCGTTGCCACATTCATTGCCTAATGACCATGCCACGACGCATGCATGGTTTTTATCGCGTTCAACACATCGCTTTTGGCGGTCGTGGTGCGCCGCTTTCCACATCGGGTTATAGGCTGGATGATTGACCTGTATTTCGCCTTTTCCGGTATTGGTTGATTGGTTTTTAACCGGTGCCCAAGGCATAGAAACCTGGATATTTACATCGCGGAAAAACTGAAACTCAGCACCCATACCGTGGCTTTCCAAATTGGTTTCATCCACAACATACAATCCGTATTCATCGCACAGTTTCATCCAGCGCGGATCCGTAGGGTAATGCGAAGAACGGCAAGTATTGATATTGAATTGCTTCATCAATTTGATGTCTTCTATCATACTTTCCAATGAGAGTGCGCGACTTCCTGTTATTTTTTCGTGTTCATGGCGATTTACGCCTTTTACCAAAGCGCGTTGGCCATTGATTAGGAAGCGCGTGCCTTTTATTTCGACACGTCTAAAACCTACTTTGGTGCCTACGCATTCCACCACTGTACCTTTTTCATCTTTGATGGTAATGACGGCGGTATATAAATTAGGATTTTCGGCACTCCATTTCAAGGGAGATTTTACCGTTCCACTAAAACTCACTTGTGTTGTTGGCGTTGGTCGCTCCGAACTCACGCGTTGTTGTTGGAAAAAAACCTGTGTTTTGTTTTTGTCCAAAATCGCCAATTCTACGCTGTACTTTGTTAATGCTGCGGTTTGGCGCAGATCGACAGTACCAGCAACAGTACCATCAGTATAGCGGCTATCGAGGCCGCATTTTATCCAAAAATCGGCGACACCAGTTTGGTTGCGTGCAAAAAGCGTTACATCGCGCTCTAATCCACTAATGCGCCACATATCTTGGTCTTCCAAGTATGAACCATCGTGCCAGCGATATACTTGGACACAAAGTTTATTGTCGCCACGGCGCAGGTAAGGGGTAATATTAAACTCAGCAGCTGTCTTGGCAACTTTGGATAAGCCTACTGCTTTACCATTTACCCAAATATACGCACAGCCGTTAATGCTACCAAAAGACAGAATGACATCTTTATTTTTCCAATTAGACGGTACTGTAAAATTGGTTCTATACGTGCCAACAGGCGCGTACGAGTGATCGATAAACGGAGGATTTGGAGTAAATGGCAATAGAAAATTGGTATAAATCGGGATACCAAACCCTTGTAGTTCCCAGTTACCTGGCACTTTAATATCTTTCCAAGTGAAATCATCGTAAGTGTCCAAATGAGCCGTTGTTGGCCGCTCTTCTGGCGTGTTCACATAGTTGAATTTCCAAGTCCCATTGAGGCTTTTCTGAAAACTGGAACGGTTTGGGTCATCTACCACTACTTCATCCACATTGGAATAAGACATAAAAGTAGCGTGAGGTGGTTCTTTGCCCAATTCAACTACGGTGGGGTCTTCCCATTCTTTGAAGGTGAAATTGATTTGCGCCGTAGCAGCAAAATGGCAAAAAAATAAAAAAACGAGGATGGGTAACGATTTATGCATTATTTCAATGTTTTTAATTAAGTATTAGTTGAATACCAAGAAACGCAGTCCGAACACTTTTTGGTTGAGCATAATTTCCAAAGTATAACTACCTGCGGTTAAATGATCGGTGTTAATTTCGGTTTCATATTGGCTTGGGCTATTTTGTGTCCAATCTTTTACAAAAGGCTTATAATCAATGAAATACACTCTACCCAAGTTGTCAAAAACTTGCATTGTAACAGATTGGTCATTGGCCTGATCCATTGACTGCGGTTGAAGTGTTACTTTTAGAGGTCGATTATAAACCGGATTAGGTGCAATACTGCATTTCCATTCTAGTCTGCTATAATCGGGCGGCGTTACTTCTTTTTTGAAATAGATTACCCAAGTTGTGTTGGAATCACATCCGAGGTAGGTTTTTCCAAATTCGTTGACTGAAGTGTTAGATAATATTTGGTTACCCATAAAATAAGAGCCGCGCACAATGGTGGTGTCTATTATTCTTAAATAAACGGGTAAAACTTGTACTTGTGTAGCGCGCAGCGTGTCCAATGGGAAGGTTCCAATAGTATCAACAACCAGCAACGAATCTTTTCCAAAAACAATGCCTTTATACGAAGTTCCTGTACAAATGGTTACGGTATCAGTAGTTATCACAGATTGGGCATTTGCCACTTTAGCGATGAAGCACAAACCGATGATAAATAGATAGATACGCATAAGGATTGAAGTGGGTGTTATTTAGCCCGAACAGCCAACCGTAGTATTTCAGCGGCTTTTTCGGGTGTAATATCGCGTTGTGGATTGGCCAGCATTTCGTAACCTACCATAAACTTTTTTACGGACGCAGAACGCAACAATGGCGGGTAAAAAACTTTATGAAAATGCCATTCTTCGTGTGGTTTACCGTCGGTTGGTGCCTGATGAATACCCGCTGAATAAGGAAATGACACATCGAACAAATTATCGTAGCATTGGGTCAAAGATTGGTACATTTCTGCCAATCCGGTGCGTTCATCATCCGTCATTTGAGTAATACGTGCCATGGATCTACGTGGGATAATCATGGTCTCGAAGGGCCAAATTGCCCAAAAAGGCACTAAAGCAACAAAATGCTGATGTTCCAGTACAATACGTTCCTTTTGCTTCAACTCTTCTGTCAAATAATCGGACAATAGCGTAGCACCGTGTTTTTTAAAGTACTTTAGTTGTCCAATTTGTTTTTTTGCGGGTTCATCGGGTACGTGTTCTTGTGCCCAAATTTGCCCATGCGGATGCGGATTGGAGCAACCCATAACGGCACCTTTATTTTCAAAAATTTGGACATAGTTGATAAAAGGTTTTGCGCCCAATTCCTCGTATTCCGTGCACCAAGCGTCTATCACTTTACGAATAGCAGCAGTGTCCATTTGAGGAATGGTAAGATCGTGCCTTGGTGAAAAACAAATTACTTTGCAAATACCGCGTTCGGCTTTCGCATAAAACAAGGCTGTTGATACTTGCTTTTCCTTGCTTTTTTCGGGTAGAATAGCCGCAAAATCATTAGTGAATACAAAAACATCCTTATAATCGGGTGTTTTTTCTCCATTAGCGCGCACGTTACCCGAGCAGAGGTAACAAGTAGGGTCATGGGCAGGTCGCTGGTCTGGAGCCACGGCTTCCATCTGGCCTTGCCATGGGCGTTTTGAGCGGTGCGGGCTCACCAAAACCCAAGATTCGGTGAGCGGATTCCACCGTCTGTGTGGTGTATCGTTGAGCATAAATTATTTATTTTAGTTTTCCTTGGGATAAATTGTAGCCACACCATCGGTAAGGGCTACTTCGTGGCAAGGTAATTCGCGATTATATTCTGCTTGAAAAGCAGTTTGCATAAAGGATAAAAAAGATTTTAAGGCCGATTTTTTGACTAAATTAATTGAGCAACCGCCAAAACCGCCCCCCATCATCCGAGCGCCCAGAACTGCATCTTTCTGATTCATAACCGTATTAAACTGCTTGGTCATATCCACTAGAAAATCTAGTTCAGTGCAACTGACTTCGTAGTCATGTTGCAAGCCGTCATGTGTTTGGTACATTAAAGAACCAAATTGAACTAAATCATTGTTTATCAATGCTTCACAAGCATCTTCTACCCTTTCAATTTCACCGATAACATAATTACAGCGCCTATAAACGACTTCGGATAAGTTGCTTTTTTCTTGTTCCAGCATACTTGGCGTAATATCTCTAAGACTTCTAATATCGGGATACGACATTTTAATCTGGGCAACACCTGTTTCGCATTCGCGGCGGCGTGTATTGTATTCAGAGTCCACTAAGGCGTGCTTAACGCCCGAATTGCATAATATCAGTGTATATTCTGAGGATTTGAATGGAAAATATTCGTATTCCAGGCTTCTGCAATCCAATCTAACGACATTTTCGCACCGCCCCATCACCGAGGCGAACATATCCATAATACCGCATTGCATACCAACAAACTTATTTTCAGCGCGTTGGGCGAGTTTTACAATGTCCATTTTGTCCATACCGATACTAAACAACTCATTGACGATATGCCCCATACCGCATTCTAAGGCTGCGGAAGACGAAAGTCCTGCTCCAAGCGGCACATTGCCTCCAAAAACGATATTTAAACCGCCTACTTTAAAACCATCTTTCCGTGCTTCACTGACCACACCAAGTAAATAATTCACCCAACTTTGTTGTGATTGTTGCCTAATTTCGCCTTCTTTGGAATCAAAACTATCGTTCAGATCCAGTGAATGAATGATAAATCGATCATCATTCCGTTTGCTTGCTGCAAACCAAATGGCTTTATCAATGGCGGCGGGTAATACGTAGCCACTGTTGTAATCAGTATGTTCACCGATTAAATTGATCCGTCCTGGAGCGCGTACCACAATTTCTTGCTCCTCGCCAAATACCGCTTTAAATTGCTCAATAACTGTTTGCGGAAACATATTCAAAATGAGTTTTTTTGTTCTATTGTCCGTAAAAATACTGTGAGTATATAATACATTTTTATACCCGCAATATCACCTAAGGACATTTTCAGAAGTTATAAATTAATATTTTTTCATTATTCCTAGCGATAGCCCATTGCCTTTTTTTGTTTTTTAAGGCCAATAATCGCCGTGCATCTCCACTAATATGAAACGCAGTATCGGATTTTGGCAAAGGTACAAATGTGCCGTTACCTACACCAAAAAATATCCATCCTTTTGAAGCATCCATTCGCCCACTGCCTGGTTCCCATGTAAAGTCGTTACCAACGGCTACGATATCCAGTTTTCCATCGTTGTTCAAATCGACCAAACTCATATCGCGCATAGGTGCTATTTGGGCGCTAATGGGCAATGGGAGCATCGAAAAATGACCTGCGCCATCGTTCAGAAACACAGCACTTAAAGTCGTACTCGCATAAACTTGTGTGGCTGTGGCCATTTCCTTTTCGCTAAAAACTTCATACAACGTTGCTTTGGCATAATCACTGTACGTACTAAATGTTTTTCTTAGTTTAGGTAATTGCCGCATCAATTCGTCTCTTCCATGTACTGTAACCAATTGATTTTGAAGATAATACCCAATAATTGGATCCATGTAACCATTACCATCAAAATCTTTGGCATAGACCGTTAAAGGAGTGTGCTCACTGATGCCATATTTATTATTCATGCCCATATTTCCCGCTACAAAATCCATATCACCGTCGTTATCTATATCGGCAGATTGGATGGAGTACCAAAAACCTGCGGATTTGGGTATTTCACTCATTGTAAAATTACCTTTGTTTTGGATAAAAACTTTTAATGGCATCCATTCACCGGAGACTAAAAAATCCATTTGTCCGTCTTTATTCCAGTCTTCCCAGCAAGCATCGGTTACCATACCAGCACTTTTTAGGCCGGGTGCAATGGCTTCCGAAACATCTTTGAATTGGCCTTTTCCATCGTTTTGAAGCAACATGCTATTGCCTGCAATACCGTATTTTAGGCAAGTCCGCCTTCCGCCGATCAAAAGATCCAGATCGCCATCGGTATCGTAATCTGCTATGGCGATACAACTACCTGGCTGATTGGAAACGGGTAATCTGCCAAGTGTTGGTTCAAAATCGCCTTTTCCATTATTGAGCAATAATCTTGGGCTGTATTTGGTGCCATTAGGCTCTAATTCGATGCCACCGCTCACGATTATCAGGTCTTGATCGTTGTCTCCATCAACGTCTGCAAATGCAGCGGCTACATCTTCTTCTTGTTTAGGCAATGGTTCGTTGAGTAATTTTTCAACGTAAGTACCATCGGCTTTTTGGATAAAAAAACAACCTTGTTGGCCGGTAGCACCCGTTACAAAAAAATCTTCCAACCCATCAGCGTTCATATCACCAGTGGCTATGCCGGGGCCTTCCCGAGAAAACTGGTGCGGCAATAATGGCTCTATATCGAAATCGTTATAAGGCGTTTCTAGGTGCTTCCAATTGGTGAGGTAAAAGGGCTTATTGGCATCATTTGACTGCATAAACGGCGAATAAACGGCGTTTGGATGGGCCGTTTCGCTTTTTTTAACAGCGAATGTTTGATTGGCAGGCATATTAGTCCAAATGTCTGTCGCACCATCGGGCCAAAATACTTTAATGGTATCGACTTGTTTTGCATCGGCTAAGCCAAAATAAAGCAATCCATCGCTTGCACTTTGGTAGCCATGTGTAAAAGTGACTTGGCGGTATTGTGCGGTATTATTTACCTTAATTTCAACACGTGCTCCATTAAAAAAAGTGGATGTTGATGTTAGTTTTAGCCAATTGGGTTGGTTTTGCGCTTTGTTATGCGTTTGGATTGTATTGTTCACCAAAAAACTTGGCGCTGCGTTTAAATTATTGGACACCAAATCCAAATCGCCATCACCATCCAAATCTGTGACCGTTGAGCCATTATGATAACCGGGGGTAGCACTACTCCAATCGGAGGTAACATCTGCAAATTGAAGATCGCTATTATTTTTGAAAAAACGAATGGGCGAAGCATAACCTTTTTGTTTGGCAGCGCGGTCTTTAATGATTTTATCTACTTCTTTGAGATTGGTACTTTTTTTGCCAAGTTCGTTGTTTTGCAAAATAAAATCCATGTCTATAATATCGTGGAGATAACCCGTTGTCATGGATAAATCTTGGCGTCCATCCAAATCAAAATCGGCAAAGAGGGGCGACCATGTCCAATCGGTAGCATGTACGCCTGCCATTTGACCTATTTCTGAAAATCCTTGTAACGTATTCATTTGCAAGGTATTGCGCATATACTGCGGCTGATAACCCGCCACAATCATCATTCCGAAGGCTTGAGCAGAAAGCACTCCCGTCATTTTTTTGCGCTGGAGGTTTGTGCTGGGCATCATATCTGCCACAAATACGTCCATTAATCCATCGTCATTAAAATCGGCGATATCGCAACCCATTGAAAAGTGGCTGGTATGTCCGAGTAAGGTAGTAGCAGTATTGGCAAAAGTGCCGTTTTTTTGGTTGATATAAAGTAAATCGTTACCAAGGAAATCGTTGCCTATATAAATATCTGGCCAAAGATCATTATTAAAATCGCCGATACCCAAACCAAGTCCCCAAGCATCGTCGCCAATACCGGATATTTTGGAAACATCTGAAAAATGCCCTTTATCGTTTCGATATAAATGGTCGGAAGCCGGATCGAATCCGTCCAGTTTTCGATCATTTTTGATACGATTGGGATAGCGGTCATTGTTGGTAGCGTTCATTACATAGCAGTCGAGATCGCCATCGCAGTCATAATCGAAAAACGCGGCTTGTGTACTCCAGCCACTATCAGCGAGGCCAAGTTCGGCTGCTTGTTCCTTGAATTGGAGGTTTCCTTGGTTAATATAACAAAGATTGGTGCGTTGTTCGGCAGGAAAATTGCCAGAACGGCAAATATAAATATCGAGTAGGCCATCCGTATTAATATCGGCGAAAGTAACCCCAGTGCACCACCCAGTGGTTTGGATACCCGATTGTATGGTAATATCTTCAAATTTTAAACCGCCGAGGTTTCTATAAACGGCGCAAGGCACTTGATTGCCTGTAAAAATTAAATCGGGCAAACTATCTTGATCCAAATTAGCCGCTCCTACCCCACCCCCATTATAGACATAGGAGTAGTCGATCATATTATGTTTTTCGTCTTCTTGGATGCTATTGACAAATTGGACACCACAAGAATTTGCTGGTTTTTCGGTAAATAATTTTGTTTCTTTTTTTTGACAGGCAGAAAGTAGTAAAAAAAATATGGGAAGGAGTCTGCCTCCTCCCCATATCACGGAGTAATAATTTGTATTAAAATAATCTATTGTAGTAGTATTTTTAGTAGTAGTAGAGCGGTTGAACATGCAGCAAAAAAAGTTAAAAATCAATAAATGGTTTAAAGTTAAATGTCTGCTATTCGAGCACTCTACTACCGATCCAAGTAATTACCAGCCTGGGTTTTGCGTGATTGTAGCGTTCGACAGGATTTCAGCCTGAGGAATAGGCATTAAGCGGTACTTGTTTGCATCCACTTGACGACCACCGTATTTTTGGATAATTTCAGCAGTTTTACCAAAGCGACGGCACAATGGGAAAGCCCAACCATCACCAGCAAATTCGCGCATCCACTCTTCAAAAACAGCATCTTTTGTCAATGAATTGACAGGAGCAATACCCGCACGAGAGCGGATAGCATTCAAGGTAGTTAAACCAGCAGCGTCATTCAAGTTAGCGCAAGCCTCTGCATGTGCGAGATAAGCATCCGCCAAACGAAGCAACACATAGTTTTTCTGAGTGTACTGCCAGCCGCCGATATTGTACTCAATTACTTTTTGGAAAATAACGTTGTTGAACTTACGATCAGCACTACCCGGAGCAATAAATGGAGATGCCGCATTTGGATCCCATTCTACCACATCGCCACCTGCGTTTTTAGAGCGGTAACGGCTCATAAAAGTAACAGGGATACGCTTGTCGTTTGCATCAGCAAACATATCTTTTCTCCAATTGATATCGCCTACAATCCAAGCATCGCCCCAGCCTGCTGCCGTAATACCATCACCTACGCTGAGGGTATTTGGATCACCACCATCCCAGTCAGTTGGTGTAAAGTGAGCGTGCATGTTATTGTAGTTTTGCCAAGGTGAAGTATTAAAATCGCCTTGAATTTCGAACAAACGCTCATTTTGGTTTTCATGCGCAACATCAACAGTGCTTGCAAAATCAGGGAAGAGGGTAAGACCACTTGTATTTACTACTTCTTCTGCTTTTGCTTTAGCGGCTGCATTATCGCCTTTTTCCAAAAGTACTTTTGCAAGCAATGTTTTTGCAGCCCATTTTGTTGGGCGACCATCAGTTGCCGTATTCGGCAATTCATTTTCTGCTGCTGAAAGATCGGCAATCATTTGAGCGATTGCTTTGTCTTTACCACCTGCATTGGATTCATAAACACCCAATTCTTTTGTTGGACGAATCGGTACTGGAATATTTTCGAATACACCGAATACCTGATACATGTACATAGCGCGTAAAAAACGCATTTCACCAGAAGCCTGCTTAGCAACATCAGCGGAGAAGTTTGCGCCTTTAGTATCTATTGCATCCAAAACAACGTTTACGCGGTTAATACCGTCATAAATTTGTGCCCAGAAAGCCAAGATATACTCATCCGTAGCTACATATTGACCACGTTTGTAGTATTGAGGGCCCTTTTCATAGCCAGTCTGAATACCTAGTGCGCAGTCAATTACACAACGGTTGTAATAAGAGTTAAACCATTCGTAATTGAGTGGACGGTATGCGCCATTGACACCCGCTTTGAGGTCGCTGTCATTGGCGAAAAAAGATTCGGGGCTGGAATAATCAGGGCTTTCGGTCAGATTTTTACATTCTGTGAGCGAGAGCATGAGAGCACCAGCGATAAGTAGTGAGCTTTTAAACATCTTTTTCATTTTTAAAAAGTGCTTTTGTAATTGTGATTAGTGTTTGATATTAAAGACCAAGTTGTACGCCTAAATTGAACGTGCGTGCACGTGGATATGCGTCATAATCGTCACCACGATCAAGTGGAGACTGGCCACCATTGCTCACTTCGGGATCAAACCCAGAGTATTTAGTCCACAAAGCAAGATTCTGACCACTCACGTAAACACGCAAACTACGAATATGTTTAATTGTAGGTAACGTATATCCCAATGAAAGATTTTGCAAACGCACGAAACTACCATCTTCTATGAAGAAATCAGAGCGACGGAAGAAAGAAGGGAACTCACGTGTAGCATCAACAACTGGACGAGTACCGCCCGTGTTACTTGGAGACCAAGAATCTGTAGCAACTACTTTGAATTGATTATAATTACCTACGCCATCTGCATGTTCTGATGCTTGAAGGTTACGTATTTTCTGTCCATGTGAACCACGGAAGAAGATATTGAAATCAAAACCTTTATAAGAAAGACCTGAATTCAAGCCCCAAGTGATTCTTGGATTAGCGTCTCCAAGAGAGGTGCGGTCGTTATTATCAATTTTACCATCGCCATTGACATCGCGATAACGGACATAACCTGGCTTATCAATACCTTCCAAACTTGGATTTGCTGCAATTTCTTCAGCTGTTTGCCAAATACCGATGGCATCAAAGCCATACCATCCGCCAATAGGCAGACCCTCTGCCACATAAGAACCTTCTGGACCTAAGTGTGATACAGTATAAGAATAGAATGGAGCTGTGCCGCCTAATGATACAATTTTATTCCTTAACAAAGAGACATTTCCGCCAATATTTACGCGTAAGTCGCGCGTTTGAACAGCAAGTGCATTAACCGACAACTCAAGCCCTCTGTTCTCCAATTCTCCAGAGTTTTGTAGCGCAGAACGGTAACCTGTTGAGAATGGAGTAACTACGTTGAGCAACAAATCTTTAGTATTGTTTTGGAATACATCAGCAGTAAAGTTTACGCGACCTTTCAAGATACCTAAATCAACACCCAAATTGAGCATTCTTGTTCTTTCCCATTTTAGTGCAGGATTACCTACACGCGTAATTGCAGAACCAGGAACAACAACACCATCAATTAAATAATTTTGTCCGCCTGCTAATTCAGACGTAGATTGATAAATACTAATCTCAGAATTACCAGTTAAACCTACAGAGAATCGCATTTTCAAATCTGAAATAGCGTCAACATTTTTCATGAACGACTCCTCTTTTATGCGCCAGCCCAATGCGAGTGAAGGGAAGTCCGCATATTTATTTTGAGGGCCAAATTTAGAAGAGCCATCACGACGGAAAGATACCGTAACAAGGTATTTATCCATCAAAGAATAGTTTACACGACCCAAAAAGGAACGTAGTGCCCATTCATTACGCCTTGAAAATGGTACTTGAGGTTTTACACCACCATCTAAACGATTCGTTTCCAAATCATCTGTTGTGAAATCATTGGTAGATATACCGAACTGACGATTATCATCGGTTTGATAAGTGTAACCTACTACAGCGTCCAAATTACTTGACCCAAATGATTTGGAGTAGCTCAATATGTTTTCGTTGATATAATTGAGTACATTACGTTGTTGAATTTCATAAGAACGATTGCGCTCACGTCCCAAACGAGTTTCGCGGCTGTACCAAGTTTCGCGGTTGGCACTGTAAAGATCTAAACCGAGTGAAGTACGGAAATTAAGTCCCTTCATCAATTCAAAATTGACATAGTTATTCGTCAAGTAACGTGTTCCTTTGTCGCGGTCAATTACTTCATTTACCTCTGCTACAGGATTCGTTAAGAAACGACCATCATAAGATTGTAAATCGTATTTACCATCAGCACCTCTTACCGGGCCAATTGGGCTTTGACCTAAAATAGTGATAATGGCACCACCTGGTCCACCGCGGTCGGTTGGTACAGAGTTTGTAGCAGTGCGCGATAAAACGGCGTTTGTACCTACTCGAACACGATTATTAAAGAATTTTGCTTCAATATTTGCACGCAAGCTATAGCGTTCAAAATCAGTCTTTTGCAAAATACCTTCGTTTTTGAAATAACCAGGAGCAAATACAAAGGTTACTTTCTCATTACCACCAGAGAAACTCAAATTATGGTTCATGATAGCACCAGCGCGCGTTGTTTCATCCAACCAATTGGTACCCTCGCCAAATGAAGATGGGTTGGCATACGGTTCTGATTGATTACGAGAACGTGCACGTGCATTTTGGTACTCTGCATATTCCGTGGCGTTCATCATATCGATTGTTCTCGCAGTATTTTGAACACCATAAGAACCATCATAATCAACTTTAGTCTGGCCTGCTTTACCACGTTTTGTAGTGATCAAAACAACGCCATTTGAACCACGAGATCCATAAATTGCTGTACCAGATGCATCTTTCAATACCTCAACAGATTCAATATCGTTTGGATTAATGGTTGCAAGCGCATTGCTTGATTGGCGGTTGCCTCCTACAGAAAAAGCATTATTGTCGGAGTAAATGGGAAATCCATCAACAACGTATAATGGCTCCGAACCAGCATTGATGGAGTTAGGACCACGCACACGAACGGTTACACCACCACCTGGAGCACCAGATGCTTGGGTAATATTCACACCAGCAGCACGACCCGACATGGCTTGGTCAACCGAAGTAACTGGAAAAGCCTTAATGTCTTCTCCTTTGATCGTGGCAACAGATGCCGTAAGATCCGATTTTTTTACTTGGCCATAACCGATTACTACTACATCAGAAAGTAGGTTGTCGTTAGTTTTCAACAACACATCTACTTTGGCACTGTTGCCAATATTGATTTCCTGCGTTGTAAAGCCAGTGTATGTAAATACGAGTGTTGCGCCTGCGGGTGCTTCCACTCCATAGTTACCATTGATGTCAGTAACCGTAGCAGTAGTCGTTCCTTTTACGGTAACAGTGACACCGGGCAGCCCTTCGCCACTGTCGTCGGTTACTTTACCAGTAACGCGCATTGCGAATGCTTCAGGTGAGGTAACTGGCCCGGCTGCAAAAGCAGTTGTTATGATCGCCGGACTAGCCAGCAAGAGCACAACAAGCAAAATTAAACGGTTTGTTAGAATGTTTAGATTCTTCTTCATACGTTGAGTGTTAGTGAAATAGTTAAAAGTTTAAAACAGACGATATGTTGGTCTCTCGTTTGTTCAACAAAATAAAAAAATTTAAAGGTTGGTGTCGAAAGGTATTTCAATCTATATCAGAAAAAGAAATCTGGAGTTAACGCTCACTGGTTTATACCCGTTATTTAGGCTAAAAAAGAATAATTTCATAGATTTTTACCGTATTAAATCGTTTGCGCAATTTTTATTTTGATATTTGCACTGCGATATAACACGGTTCAACAACTTAAACAAAATGGGTAAACACCAGTCAACCATCAAGGAGATAGCAGCGGCTTTAAATGTAGCCATTTCTACGGTTTCGAGGGCATTAAGCAATGATCCCAGGATTGGCTTACGCACGAGAATGCGGGTAAGTGAGATGGCAAAAGCACTCCATTATATCCCTAATCCTGCGGCAAAATCATTGCGCAAACAGAACGCGTTGTCCATTGGAATTGTATTGCCTCAGTTGAGGGAAGAGTTTTTCTCGTTGGCATTAAATGGTATTGAAGATGCTTTTGAAGGCAAAGGCTATAATATTTTTATTACACAAAGTCGAGATAAAATGGAACGGGAAACAAAAGCCACCAATTATTTCCTTAACAGTCGGGTTAATGGTGTGATTGCAAGTATCTCGGCAGAAACAACAGATTATCAACATTTTAGGGAATTACAGGAATTTGGTGTGCCGCTCGTTTTTTTTGACCGAATACCCACAAATTTCCCAGCGCATTGCGTCCGATCCAATGTAGAAGATGGCGTATTAAAGGCAATGGAGTACCTCTCAAAAAAGAATATAAAAAATATTGCGTTGCTCAATGGCCCAAAAACCTTAGGTATTTCGCAAGAACGGCTAAAAGGTTATCTTTCTGCGCTTAAAGTATTTAATTTTAAACCTACTCCAGGATTTATTAGATACACAGATTTTAGCAGGGAAAATATTGATCGAATTATGGAAGACCTGTGGTTTAATACGGATGAAAAACCTGAGGCAATTTTAGCATTTAACGATTATGTGGCACTCAATGCCATGCAATGGTGCAAAAAAAACGGCATAAAACCTAACGAGGATGTGTTTTTTGTAAGTTTCGCCAATTTGCCCATTACCGATTATTTGGATCATCCGCCCGCGGCATCTTTGGAGCAATATGCTTATTTAATGGGTGAAAAGGCCGCAAAATTGATGATTAGCCTATTGGAGGACGAATCCGTGCGGTACGAAAATAATTATCAGGAAATAATTATGGACACGGAGTTGGTGGTACATATATAATTACAGTACCTTTACGCCATTGTTTTAATCCATTACAATGGTTTCCCGACCATATTTTAAAGTATGGACAAGGCCGACAGACTCGTCATGGAGTGCTGTCGGCCTTTGTTGTTTTAAGATCACACCTAGCGAATTAAGGTAACTTCACCTGTAATAGGTGCTTGTAATTCGCCATCCAGTCGGCGCCAACTAATTCTATAAATATAGGTATCCATGGGTGCGGGTTTTCCGCCGGCAGTACCATCCCATTCTTTTATAGCCTCTGTAGAAGTGAATATTTTTTGTCCCCACCTATTGTATATCTGCATGTTTTCAATTATTCCGCTCCCTTCAATGAATATTAACTTGAAAGTATTGTTAAGCGTATCGTTCCCAGGTGTAAATGCATTAGGTACATCAACTACGGGTTGTATTATCGTAAATAAAGCAGATGCCTCGCGCACACAACCACCAGGGGAAGTGGCAACCAGTACATATCGAATGGTATTGTCGTCCGTAGAAATAGTAGTGGTGATTAATTGTTGCGTTCCAATATTTTCTGTACCATTTTGTAGCCATTCAAAAGTATATTGCTGGATATTACCTCCGGGGGTAATACTTGCCGCTAATTCTAACGTTTGACCCAAGTTCAAAGTGTCATTTGAAGGATCCGAAACAATATTCAGTTCAAAAGACGGAATCACCGTTACTTTGACAGATTCTGTCAGCACACAATTATTGCCATAAGTCAATGCGACATTGTACGTGGTGGTATTAGTAGGGCTGACCAAAATAGAAGGCGAAGTAGCACCTGTGGACCAAAGTAGCGTGCCTGGAGAAGCATTAGCGTTTAGTGTAATCATGTCTCCACTGCATATTACCGTGTCTTGTGTCGGATTTAAAGTACCTTGAGCAACACCGATGGTTACTGTTCTAGTCGATACGCATATTCCCAAAGTAGCCACTACCGTATAAGTAGTCGTTCCAGCAGGCGAAACTGTTGGATTGCCCGCAGAAGTGCCTAAGGTGGGGTCAGGTGGTGCAGCTGTCCAAACATAAGTTGCACCAATTGGTACCGATTCATTATTGAGCGTAATGCCATCACCTGGACAAATTTGTGTAGGTGATGGCAGATCCAGCGGCACACTTTCGCCATTTACAGTGACCAATACATTATCTGTTTTAGTACACCCATCGCCATAGGTATAGGTCACGATATAATTATTAGTTGCTGCAATGTTTTCTGTAAATGCTTGTGTGTTTTGTCCTGAACTCCAAGAATAAGTGCCTGGTAATGAGCCACTTGCGGTAAATAAAACTGGCTCGTTACGACAAACAGATGTATCTTTTGAAACATTTAATGTGGCATCCAGTACTGAAATGGTGACTGAACCTGTGTAAGGACAACCATTCGTCGCTGTAACACTGTAAGTAACAGAGGGTAATAATGGAATGACAGTGGGCGATGCCAAATTGCTACCTGGAAAGGCCGGATCAGTAGATGTCCAAGTATAGGTAGTAAATGGTTCAACATTACTATTTAGCGTTACAGATTCTCCTTTGCAGAGTACCAGATCCGTAGGGAAAACGATGGATGGTGGCGGCTTTATACTAATACTCGCAGATGCAGAAACAGGACAATCCATAAATGTTCCCTGCGCTGTAAATACGGTATTGCTGTTTACCGTAGCCAAAGGGTTATCACAATCGGTACAACTTAACCCTGCAGCCGGAGTCCATTCAATATCTGTAACTCCTGCTGGATAAAATAGTGTTAACTGAACGGGGTTATTCGGACAAATAGATGTATCTTTGGGTACAATCATCATTTCAGGAGGAATAATGACATTGACTGCTGCAAATGCAGTATCGACACAACCTCTGTTTTTTGTAATACGACGATAAATGGTCGTTTCATTTGCCGAAATGACCATATTATAAAGGCTATCGGGGGTCAACTGCCCTATTGCAGGTGTCCATTCAAATTCCATATATTGATATTCACCTGGTTCGAAAATAGGGGAAACCAGCAATACTTGCTGCCCCTGACAAACCGTAGTATCCGAAGGCATAATGTCGAGGTCTTTTGGGATACTATCTACGGTAACATATACCAATACTTCTCGGTTACAACCACCAAGGGATGATTTTATGCTATAAGTGATGGTTTCGACGGGTTTTGCTATTGCACTCAAATTATTTGGAGCAATGGTAAGCCCAGCGGGTGGAGACCATGATATTGGATTACCACTTGGGCTTACACTGACTTGAATATTAATGGATTTACCCTGACAAATATTAATAGTATCGGGTATGTTTAACTGTAAAACAAGCGGTACAACAGTTACATCAATCGTCCTTACAATAGTACATCCTCCTAACGAAGCAGTTAGGCTATAAGTAGTTGTTGCATTAGGTGATTCTACTGGATTTACAGCATCTGGCTGCCCCATTGAACCAATATTGGGCATCCAAGCGTAAGTTGCGCCTTGTTGTGGTATTGTTGATGAAAGTTTGACGGGTTGTCCAATACAAATCGCGGTATCGTTGGCTACGGCAACTAAAGGTATTTCATTCACAGTAACAACAACACTATCTAGTGCCGGAATAGGACAAGAGCCATTATTTGCGGTCAAATAATAAGTAGTATTTACCGTAGGACTGACAGATGGGTTAGCAATGATTGATCCAAATCCTGGAGGTTGAGAACTCCATGAATAAGAAGTGCCTGGCTGCGCAACTCCACCCAGTTGGATTGTTTCTCCTTTACAAATCGTTTGGTCGTCCGAAATTAGATATTGAGGTTGAGGAGCAGGCAAAACCGTGACGATTAATGTATCTTTAAACAAACAAAAGGTTGTTAAAAGGGAAGCAACATAAGTGTAAGTGCCGGGGGGGAGTGGGCCAACCGTAGGCGTTGGGCAATTATTGCAACTTAATGATTGTCCACTCCAAACATAAGAGGCATTTAATGGGCCATTTTCATTAAGTTCAAAAGTAGCACCCGAGCATACTGTTACATCAGGCCCTAGGTTTAACTCAAATATTTTTACATCAACATTCAGTATCACCGAATTACAAGCAGTGGCTACTTGTACTTGGTATTGGGTGGATTCGGTGGGTGAAGCTATAGGGTTAGGGCATTGCGTACAGCTGAGCCCGCTGACTGGCTGCCAAAAATAGGCTTCGCCACCCGTTGCAAAAAGCGATGCTGTTTGCCCCAAGCAAATTGTAGTATCAGAGCCAGCAGTTGGTAATCCGCCCTCGGGTGCTAGAACGCCTTCTGTTGTGCCACTAAAATCAATCGATATTCCACCATTTTCAATCGCGCCACCAAAATCATCCATTAAAACTACATAATATTTACCTTCAATCACATCCAAACGCCGTACAAAATTATCACCATC
>JBEAVK010000019.1:0-6226 GCA_041160955.1 Bacteroidota bacterium | reverse complement strand
TTAGGGCTTCCCCCTCCAACAAGCGTAAATGCAACCGAAGGAAGCGGCCTCCAAATCACCGAAACCACATTGCTCGAATCGAGACAAGGGTCATCAAAATCAACGGCATTGCTTACGTTATCGCCCGTAAATGCCGATACATAATAAGTGACATTGGGCATTAAAGGACTCGCAAAGGGTATATTCGGCGTATTGCTGGCCAATACAATAGTTCCACTCGGATTAGTCGGACTGGTACTGATGATATATTGCGTAATGTCATTAGCTTCGAGTACACTCCCTGTTTGTGTTACTTGCAATGACGTATTAATACATAAAGTGCTGGCATTGGTGGTGATAGATCCGGCCTCTGTGGTGCAAGTATTGCAATTATTAGGCGGAAAACCAGTTGGTACCGCCGACAGACCAAAAATCCCTAAAGCGCTAATGGTACAGCCCGGGCCTATCACATTGCCATTCGGATCCGATTCGACAATATCGACACCCGAACATGAACTCAAACTGGTACCATAAATTCCAGCATTAGGCCCCGATGGAATAGAAGTGGTGTTTCCACCACAAAAAGATACGGGTTGTACAACAGTAGCCGTAAGTACCGACCCTAGACCAATAGTGACCAAATTGGGAGTATTACTATTGGCAATATCAAAAGCAAAAGCATATAATTCACCATTCCAAAAATACAAATCACCAAGTGACCAAGTATCGGGCGGAAAGCATCCTACCTGCGAGAGCGCATTACCAGAAGGATTAAATTGATAAATACAGATGCTGAGTACCCCTCCCGGCAATATAACTATAGCGGGGATATACAGTAACCCATTTGGCCCCAACTCTCCACCACCAAATATGACATTAGGTGGCGCTTCTATTGTAGCAAGCGGAACGGGGTTGGGCGGATCAAAGAGCAACACTGCCCCGCCACCGTCAACAACCGCTACTTGCCCATTGGGTAATGCATTAAGCGATACCATACCCGTCGGGATTGTAGTGGCAGGCACCGTCATTTCAGCACAAAAAACACAAGTGGCAGGGTCAATTTGGCCAAAAACAAAGTTATCGCTCGCATTTATTGCAGCGACATAAAGACTCTGTGCATGACAATGGGTACTGTACACCAGCATCGTCATACACAGTCCAATAAAAAGGCTGAATTTCATGGTTGCAGGCGTTTATCGAATTAAAGTAACATCGCCAGAAAAGGTTTGGTCGTTACCGCAAATTTGCATATTTAACTTATAAATATAGACATCGCAAGGCGCATCTTTACCACCCAACTGCCCATCCCAAGGCTTGGTATCGCTGAATATTTCCTGTCCCCAGCGGTTGTAGATCGTTAGGTTATAGGAATCAATTGTATCGCCAATCGGGAAAAAACTGTCGTTGGTATCATCGCTATTCGGGGTAAAAGCATTGGGTATTTTCGGCGTACAATCAGGAGGGATAACGGTGATTGTTATTTTTTCTGAGTTAGAGCAACCCGCTGCATTGGTTACTACCAATGTATAAGTAGTTGTTTCTGTAGGCATTGCAATAGGATCCATACAGTCCGTACAATTCAATCCCGTTGCAGGTGACCAAAGCATCGTACCCATACCTGTACCCAACAATTGTACCGATTCGCCAGCGTTGATCGTTGTATCCGATGGCATGATACTCACCATAGAAAGATCAACCACTGTAATGTTTATTGAATCCACTAAGGTACATCCGTCCAATTGGGCATTAACAAACATTGTTGTTGAACTGTTACCTGTAAAAAATGGGTTTAACATACTCGCAGAAGATACCACATTGGACGGTGTCCAAGTCACTTGACCGTTACTTTCTGCCGATAATTGAAGCATATCGCCTTTACAAATAGTTTGATTATCGCCAGCGTTGAGATTAATCGATACCTGATCTACTACCACCGAGTCCACACCAACTCCACAACCAGCAGCGGTGACCGTTACGGCATAAGTACCGGGCATACTGACACTGAGGGTGGGGGTTTGAGCGCCATTAGACCATGTATATGTGGCGTTGCTGACACCTGGATTCAATACAATACTTTGATCACCGCAGAGGGTAGGGTCATTACCCAAATTAACCGGCAGTGGCGGATCAACATCGCGACGGAAAATAGCGTTGTCAAAATTAGGTAAACCATAGAATACCCCATCGTTTGCGCTACTAAACCCAATCTTTTTTAATTCCAAAAATGGTGCTGTATTAGGGCAAACAATTGTAGATAAATAAACAGTTGCATCTACAAATGACAATTGCACAAAATAGATTTTTCCATCGGGCGCGACTTGCATTTGGCCAAGTAAGACATCAAAACCTTGTATTTGATCTAAGATTACTTTACTGGTATTAATATTTGGGCTAGTCAAATCAACATAAGATATTTCTTTGTCAGCGTTTGTAAAAAAAAGGCGCTTGCTGTTGGGCGAAAATTCTGCATAACTAATATCCTCATTCAATTGTAGTGGATTGCCCAATGCACCTGTAGTAGCATTAAAGGGATATAGATAGTTCAGTACACTTACCCATTTACCATCGGGCGAACCTTTGATGAAGCCCCCTGTTCCTCCCTGAATATCAAAGAAAACGGGCGCGCCTACACCGTTGGCATTGACTGGAAAAACCGCCAATCCTGCTCCTGTATTATGTACAATGATCCAATAATCGGTACCATTCGTGTGCCGAATAGCGCACAATCCTTCGTACGATGGTACCAAAATAGAAGCCTCATACGCGGCAACACCTCCCAAACCACCATTGAGCGTCATATCCACATCAAAATAAGATAATCCCCGGCCTTGCGGTTGCCCCGGAACACTACCACCAGTATTAAACTCAAATTCTTCCATCGTAAACAGGTAATAATTTTGGGAATCACCCGGTTTAGGGATAATGACCGATGATTGAACGGCACTAAAACCGCCGCCTTCGGTATTACCCATATCATACATCACTTCGTGGTTGCGGTTCCATATTTGTCCACCCGACTGCCCACTGAGTATTGGGTCGCGACCGCCGCCGTTGGTGTAAAACAATAAGTTACCATCGGCATCCGCGATGCTGGCACTGCCCTCAAAAGTCCGCATCGAACTGGGTGTGGTGATTACGGCAGTCCCCGAATTAAAATCGAGTGCTGCGCCCCTGCCAAAGTGCCATATATTGCCTTCTTTTTGTTGCGCCTGAATGGATTGCAGGCAGAGCGCAAAGGCAAGCGTAATTAAAATATTTTTCTTTTTCATAGTTTATATATTTTAAAATAATTTTATTTATATTTTAGTTGAGCACCGTAGGCTCGGAGCATATTCCGTTGTTTCAAATGAGTGCGTGACAAAATCGGGGCATGATATTTTATTTATGCAAACAATTGATTTCAACCTAATTGTCGGGGCGACTTTTTCTGTCACCCCGACAATTAGGCACTAATCTACCTTTGAACCAACTTTAAATTTTTAAGAGCCGTAGGCTTGGATTATCTTATAGCGGCGGATTTGAACGCATACTCCATCCCTGCCACTATCGCACCAACGTTAAATCCCCACTTTTTTGCACCAACCCATCGCAAGTATTCATCTGCAATTGATACATATAAACACCCTGTTGCGCTGGTTTATTCTTAAAAGTACCATCCCAAAGTTGCTGCGGATTTTTGGACTCAAATACCAATTCGCCCCACCTTGAATAAATGCGCAATACATAGCCCATTGGGTCTATAAGGTTGCTAAATACCCCAAAACGATCATTATTTGAACCGTTTTCACCTTCTGGACTAAATATATTCGGGATATAAAAAGGGCATGGTTGTGCAACCAAAACCGTTACTGCCGCTGTATCAGAACAGCCATTTGCGTCCGTGCCAGTAAGTAAATAAGTAGTGGTGATGGTAGGACTGGCCAATGGCGAAGGACAATCACTACAACTCAAACCCGCTGATGGCTGCCAAGTATAACTCACCCCACCAGTGGCCTTTAATTGCACCTGTCCTCCCAATTTTATAGCAAAATCTGATCCTGCCGAAATAGTGGGGGCGCTCAATACATCTATTGCTACCGTAGCGGTATCTCTACATGCACCATCTGCAACAACCACGATATAATTGGTGGATTCCATAGGTGTTATGGTGGGATTTGCAATAGTAAATACAGCCATTCCTGTGGCATCGTACCATATAAAATCTGCACCTCCAGATGCCTCCAGCATAATCTGTTCTCCGGGACATATATCTTCCACAGGTGCTGCCGCTGCCGTCACGCGGTTGCCAACGGCTACCACTTCAATAGCGTCGTTTGCGTTGCCGCACTCGCCATTGAGGGTAACGGTATAAGTACCCGGCGTATCCACAAAAATCGTGGGGGTGGTGGCACCTGTACTCCAAAGCACATTGCCAGGTATATTTGCTATGAGGCTCAACTGAAGCGTATCACCAATACAAATGTTCTTATTGGGGGGTAGCAATACAGCACCATCTGGATTTTGGCAAGACAATGATTCCGTCAATGGGTAATTGGGCATAGCAACCGTATGATTTTGCTTAGAAGGCACCATTGAACTACTAAAAGAAAGATCCATGATTTGGGGCAATGGAGGCGCATCCGCTATTTGAACAAACGTACCTTTTTCGCAGCAAGAGGTATTAAATGCGGTTTTACTCAAAAAAGCACGTCTTGCGGTGCCATCAGCACTTGTATCGGTTGTACCACACAGTACCACCTGACGACCTATAAAAAATGCATCGAATCCAAGATCCTGTCCATCTGTTCCAAAGGAAAGATTATCCAGTAAATCGCCTTGTGGCGACACCTGCAATATTAGATTGTCATAATCCACGGTTGACCCCGACTGCACACTAGATCTAGCCGTAATCAGCAGCGTATCGTTGTTCAGTTTACCCACCTTAAAAGGCCCGATATCGTAACTGCTTTTCAATGATTTCTGGTTGGTGACTGCTCCGCTGCTAGAAATGTTCAAAAGAGTCAAGGTGGCATCAAGGCCATTGAGCGTGGTGGAATACGACGCAACAAAAGCAGATCCATCGGGCAAAGTGAGGCCAGCCAAAAAATAGGAGGCACGCGGAGCATAATCATAAGTTTTTACCCATTCTACATCACCGTTTGCTTTAAATTTACCCAACATACCGATATTGGTACCCAAGGTATTATTTTGCCCTATGGCATAAAAATCGCCCGAAGGCAGTGGCAATATATCTGTAAATCGCCCAATAAGCGCCCCTTTATAGGTTTTTTCCCATACAATTTGACCTGTGGCTGAAAATTTTACCAGTAATGTACGCTCTTCAAAAGCAGAACTCTCCCTACTGATACCAATAGCGATCACCTCGCCATTATCCATTTTTTTTGCATCAAACCAATCGTCTTGATCGTTGAGTTTTCCCCATATTGTTTCGCTGATAAAAGAGCCATCTGTATCTATGTGTAGAACAGATGCATCAAAATAGCCTTGAAAACCAGAGTTGTTATTGAAGAACAGCGCAGTGCCGTCATTCAAAGCCACCAAAGCACGTGGATCGCGTGTTTCGTCCGGTATTTTAGACCATAATAAATTGCCATCAACATCGAATTTGGTCAAAAAGGAAAAGATACCTTTATAATCTCGTTTGAAACCGGAAGCATACCAGCCGCCACTATTGATGGGAGTAACACCGCTCATCCCGATTAGGCTGTCACTGTTTGAAAAAACTTTTGTAAAGGTCTGCCCTTCGCATTGTACCGTTAAAAATAACGATGCGAAAAGTATTAAAATATACCGCATTTGAATGTGTTTATTTATTTTTTATGAATGAGGTTGTTCTATGCTAATTTAAAATTAAACGTTTAACATTTAAAATTAATAAAATTGTAACTATACAGCCGCCGCCCAAATTCCCGTATGGAATGCATGTTTATAGGGTTGAATGAAAACGAACCCAAATCCCGTAGGGATTGCATGTTATTTTGTACGTTTTTTACATAAAATCCCTACGGGATTTGGATGCACACGCCTATTTAGCCTATAAACATATATTCCCTATGGGAATTAGTTAGGGTAACTGGATAGTTATAAAATATCAATTTTTTATTTTATAATTTTAAATGTTTAATTTGAGTGCATGACAAAATCGGGGCATGATATTTTATTTATGCCAACAATAGATTTTAACTTAAACAATAGATTTCAACAAAATTGTCGGGGTGACTGAAAAAAGTCGCCCCGACAATATCCT
>JBEAVK010000014.1:0-2885 GCA_041160955.1 Bacteroidota bacterium | reverse complement strand
CTGATTACCCATGGTTCGGGTATTTTCATTACTTTGACGACCATTAAAGCGATGCTTTCATAGTCCACTTCAAACTCCCTGAAAAATCTCTGTAACCGCTTATAGTGTGATGCGACTTTGGCTTCACCACTAAATCCTGTCGCTATTTCCGCTAGGTTTACTGTCTTTACTCGCATTAATGCGATCAAGAACATCGACACAAATAAGAGTCTTGCTCCATTCCATTGCAGATGTTCATGCAACTTTTCTCGAAATAGGTTAATCTCTTTCATAGGGGTTTTATTTGTGATGTGGTTATCTTTTATAAAACCCCTTCCTGCCTACTTTTGCAACTTTTTGTCCTGTACTAAGGTGATTTACTTATAAGTTTTAGATTTAGTTGTCTTAAAGTTTTGGTAAGCTGTAACCAATCGTAAATAAGGAAAAGCGAAATTGAGCTACAACCGTACATTTGCAGAACTGGAGAAAAAAGCTGTCAAGTGGTGGCCAAAAGAATTAGAAGCAACGGTTGCCGCAGAAAGTGTTATTCCCAAGTTAATTGCAACGCAGGATCGGTTTATCAGTATTCTGAAACTGTCAGGCGATAATCCCGATCAAGTCTTTGATGTTTTGCAAGCATCGGGAATGTCGGCAAATCTGTTTCTAAAACATCTGGTTATTCTTGCTGATTATGGAGGCGAATTAATTAAGCGATTGGGGCGAGAGTTTATAGAAACCTTTGCAGTCGATCCAGTTATAAATCAGCGAGTGATGCAGTATGTTTTTCGAGGAAAGAGCGAAGTATATGAATTTCAAGTTTTACCTGTTAATGGATTGGGAAATATAAAGCTAGATATTGACGGTGTTTCAATTACTAAAGTAGTTCCGTTATCTCCATTGCACAAAGACATGATCATGATTCTTTTGCATGGCGCAACTTCAGATGTTGCCGATCTAGCTGGCTTAGAAAAATGTGAAATTGGCATTTTGCTTGGTGATGAGATAGCAATTGACAAGTATGTTCGTGAAAGATATTTATATGTCAGCAGAATTACCACTGGAGCAAATACAAATAGTCTTGGACAAATTGCTCAAACTTATGTATTAGAGACTCTACGAGGATTTCTATCACAAGATTATCAATTAATCCGAAACGGTTCTATTATTCTCAATGGCTATGACAAGAGTGATGGAATGCCATTTGATGTAGTAGTTCAAAGAAATGGAAAGAAAATAGGTATAGAAGTTAGTTTTCAGGTGACGACCAATAGTGTGATTGAGCGTAAGTCTGGACAAGCAGAAAATCGCTTTAGGCTGATGAATGAAAATGGGTTTTGGATTGCCTATGTCATTGATGGTGCAGGTAATTTCCAAAGATCATCAGCTATTAGAACTATTTGCAATTTCAGTGACTGCACCATTGCATACTCAAAAGAAGAAATCGCAATTTTAGCAAACTTCATTCAAGAAAAATTAAATGATTAATTTTATTGATTTATTTGCTGGTATTGGTGGAATGCGTTTAGGCTTTGAGCAGGCTATGCAGGAGCTTGGTATTCAAACTAAATGTGTGTTGTCATCAGAAATAGATAAATATGCTCAAGAGACGTATGAACTTAACTATAAAGAGAAGTCAGAGGGCAACATTTACAATATTAAAGAATTTCCGAAATTTGATTTTTTACTTGCGGGGTTTCCTTGTCAGCCATTTTCATATGCTGGGAAACAAAAAGGGTTTGTAGATACTAGAGGAACCTTGTTTTTTGAGATTGAAAAACTTTTAAGTGTATATCAACCAAAAGCATTTTTACTGGAAAATGTTCGAGGCTTAACTAGTCACGATCAAGGACGGACTTTCAAGACAATTATTGATCGATTACAAAATTTAGATTATGGAGTATCTTATTTAATTTTAAATAGTTCAAACTTTGGTATCCCCCAAAATCGTGTCCGTGTATATATTTTAGGGCTTTACAATCAACAGCCAACTTTATCTCTGAAATCTGACTTGGGTGCGACTGATTCCCATGATTTTAAGCGTTCACTTAGTCAACTTACATTATTTGATTCATTTTCTAATTCTAATAGAACTAAAATTGTTGCTGATATTTTAGAAGCAAATCCAAGTACTAAGTATGATTGTTCTAAGGATTTTACAGCTAGATTACTGAAATTTACAGGAAGCAATCCAGACAAGCTGCATGGATATAGATTAATAGATCATCGTAATGGCAATTCAATCCATTCATGGGAATTGGGAATTAAAGGGGAATGTAATGATTTAGAAACAGAATTTATGAATAAGTTAATCGCTAATAGGCGCAAGAAAAAATTTGGTACGCACCAAGATGGAAAAAAACTAAATCTTGATGAAATTAAAACCTTTTTTGACCATGAAAATCTTACAGAGATTATGGATAGTTTGATTGACAAAGGTTATCTCAAGGAAACAGATGGCAGATATAATCCTGTGGCTGGCAATATGTCCTTTGAAGTATTCAAGTTTTTAGATCCTCAAAGTATATCGATTACCCTTGTATCTAGCGATGCCCATAAGTTAGGCGTAGTCTATAACGGCAGAATCCGAAGAATTACGCCAAGAGAATGTGCAAGATTACAAGGATTCCCAGATACTTTTATCCTGCATCCTAAAGATGTCTATGCTTATCGTCAGTTAGGGAATTCTGTGTCAGTACCTGTAGTCAGAGAGGTTGTCTTGGATTTGTTCACTCAAATCAATGTTTTGAGTGCTGCTTGAAGTAAAATAACTGAAAAAGTCGAACATCCGCCATTAGCGACTTTCACACAGCACTGGGGCAATTTCTAAACTACAGAATTATGCTAGAAGTTAATGAACCCGATCGCCAGCTTTATTTAGCAATTCCCCTAGATGCCTATGAAACATT
>JBEAVK010000004.1:0-36540 GCA_041160955.1 Bacteroidota bacterium | reverse complement strand
GAATCTGTGGTTTCGGCCTCGCTTTACCTTTATTGCTTGATTTTGTGGTTAGCACCACTTGGGGTTTTGTAGAATGGGGGAATCTGTGGTTTCGGCCTCGTTTAACCTTTACTGCTTGATTTTGTGGTTAGCACCACTTGGGGTTTTGTAGAATGGGGAAATCGGTGGTTTCTGCCTCGCTTAACCTTTACTGCTTGATTTTGGGTTAGCACCACTTGGGGTTTTGTAGAGTGGGGGAATCTGTGGTTTCGGCCTCGCTTTACCTTTATTGCTTGATTTTGTGGTTAGCACCACTTGGGGTTTTGTAGAATGGGGGAATCTGTGGTTTCGGCCTCGCTTTACCTTTATTGCTTGATTTGTGGTTGAACCACTTGGGGTTTTGGGTGTTGTCGAAATGAGTTATCAATTTTACCGTATCTACCAGTTTTATTTTATCTACCATGTTAGGAGGATTTATGTACATCTTACGCTGTGCCAATGGCCAGTACTACACGGGCAGTACCCGTAATTTACACCGGAGACTTATCCAGCATTATAATGGAGAGGGTTCTAATTTTACACGCAAACATTTACCAGTAGAACTGTTGTACTATGAAGAGTATGATAGGATCGATAAGGCGTTTTATCGAGAGAAACAGGTACAGGGGTGGAGCAGAAAGAAAAAAGAAGCCTTGATGAGGGGCGATTTTGCTGGGCTTCACGATTTATCTATTTGTAGGAATGAGTCGCATTTTAGGCGGTTTACGCTTGGTAATTTGAAGATTTTGGATGAATTGGAGGGGTTGGGGGATGGCGTGGCGTAGCCCCCGTCGTTTCGGCTTCGCTCAACGACCGGGTGCTACGCCCCTCAAATCCTACTGGATAAACAGATAGGCATTGTGTTTTATTCTAATTTAGTGAGAAAAGCACACACAAATCTAAAGTAAAACACACCAATCCCCAAGTGTGGCAAAGTAGGCGGTTGGTCGTTGAGCGCAGCCGAAACGCCCAACCGCCTACGCCCCTCAAATCCTACTGGATAAACAGGCAGGCATTGTGGTTTATTCTAATTTGTTGAGAAAAGCACACACAAATCTAACGTAAAACACACCAATCCAAAAGTGTGGCAAAGTAGGCGGTTGGTCGTTGAGCGCAGCCGAAACGACCAACGAGCCTACGCCCCTCAAATCCTACTGGACAAACAGGCAAGTATTGTGGTTTATTCTAATTTATTGAGAAAAGCACACACAAATCTAAAGTAAAACATACCAATCCAAAAGTGTGGCAAAGTAGGCGGTTGGTCGTTGAGCGCAGCCGAAACGCCCAACGAGCCTACGCCTGCACAACCCTCAAGCGCAATCTACTTCCCATCCAAAACAAGCTCACCAACAAAACAAGCAGAATTATCCAACTACCTGCCATTTGTACAATTGGGATATAACTCGATGCTTGATAGAATAATAGCAAATACAAACAATGCACGCTAAAAGTACCCAATCCAGCAGCAAATGCACTAATATTTCGGCTCGTAGGGCTTGGTGTTGCAATTTTGGTGGACATGAGTGTGAGGTGCCATCCTAACCAAAATGGAATAAAAGTAGGCGTAATCAAACGCAACATAATACCTGAAAGCAACCACGGTTCATGTATGGGCAGTATAGATTCAGTCGTGGTGGAGCCATATAATAATTTTAAGAAACCAGACGTAGTGATCACGAGCAGAATTCCAAATGAAGTCCATTCAAAATAACGGAACAAGTGTTGGCGTGTATAGAACCAAGAGGTAGCATAAATCAAAAGCCCAATAAAGAGTATTTCGATTATAACTGCCCCTAATGAGAACTGCAAAGCGGCAAATTGCCCTCCTGCAATGACGGCTTGTAGCACCCCCATTGTCATTACTCCCGGAGAAAGCGTTCCTAAAAAACTAATTAAAAAGACTGTTTTAAAGGTTTTATAATATTGTTTCATATAATTTCAATTGTTTAAAATGCCTCTTTGATTGCCAAAGGAATTGAATCCCGCGCCAAAAAGGCCAGTAGTTGATGCCTTTTTTATGGTTTGCTTTACTGATTTCAAATAGATATTGCCAATGACGAATAATTTCCGCATAGGCTTGCCATAACGTTAATCCGCAATGATACAGGTGATGGGGAGCGGCTCCGGCACCATTAAACTCTAGGATTTGATAGTTTTTTCCAGCCTTTAAATCACTTAATGAATTACATTTTATATCGTAACGACCATAAAAAAATGCACCAGTATAATGACTCAAATCATCAAATATTTTTCTGAGGCTATCGTCAATTTCGGTGTGTAGGTTATTTAATTGTGCGCCTTGGCTACGGTTGGCAACATGCGTTACCATAAAAGTTTGCCCCGCCTCAATTACCCTATCCAATGCAATAGAATGGGTTACTTTAAGCGCAACCAAACGCGGTTTAGCACGCGGATGTTGCTCCATGAGTTCAAGTAACGTGGATTGCCCATTGCCCACCACCGCAATTGGCGTTCTTTGCGTAATCCCCATAATTTCACCATGGTGCGAGTCTGGATGTCGGCAATAAAAAACACCTAATTCAATAGGATAATCGACCCATGCTTGTACCATATAATCCACTGGGCAATCATTGTGGTATTGTTGCAATTGTTTTAGCGTATCGATTTTTCGGAACAAAAGCCCACCCATACCAACGTCTGGTTTTACCGCAATAGGTAGTGATAGATTATTTTCTGAAATTCTAGTTTTGATAGACTCGAAAGACTGATTGGGCTGTACAAAAAAAGTATTAGGATAGGAGCCAAGTGGTAATTGTTCGTACATTTCCTTTTTCCCTTCACCTTCAAATCCGCCTAAGGTAAGCGTAGGATTCGAGCAGCTAAAAAACCAAAATGAGCGACTACGTAAGCAATACCAGCCCCACACCAAACTGATCGGTGCATAAAACAATACCTTGGGCCACTCCTCCCAATATTGCCAAAATTTTAATTTTTTAAAAAATGTCATAGGCATACATCGTGCTTTGAGTATAAGCAATAAGCAAATTTTTAGTGATTTTGGAATACTATACTAAAACACGCAAAATTAACACGACTACAGTATTAGTCCTGTGTTAGTCTTTTTAATTTAATATTAAATAATCAATACTAAATTGTTACGAAATATGCACTTAACACTAACTTTATTAAAACCTAATATTCTCTTGTCATATCCTTGGTCTAAATGATAGCAATTTTGTCCCATGTTATTTTAGAAGGAATTTTCCCATTAAAATTGGGAATTACCCTACACAACAAATACAATACATGACTAGAAATCAACTCAATTTTTTGTTTTTAATCCTTCTCCAGTGTACCTCCAATTTGTCAGCGCAAAAAGCCGATTATATTTTTATCGTTACTACTGATGGCCTTCGTTGGCAAGAGGTATTTGAAGGTGCCGACAGTTTGTTGATTCGAGAAAATATAAAGCAATCCAATCTTTATTTGGAACAATACTATGACCCCCAGCCTGAAAAAAGACGTTCTTTATTGATGCCTTTTTTTTGGAGAACATTGGTTCAAAATGGGCAGATATATGGAAATAGGAATAAGCATAATTTTATGGATGTGGCCAATTCCACCCGTATTTCATATCCCGGCTATTCTGAGTTGCTTACTGGTTTTTGTGATGATAGACACATTTATCGCAATAAAAAGATAAAAAATCCTAATACACATGTGCTAGAATTTCTGAGTAAAACCAAACACACGGCGGCTTTTTGTTCTTGGGATGTATTTCCTTATATTTTAAATGAAGAACGCGCTGGTTTTTTGGTCAATGCAGGGTTTGAGCCAATAGAGGAATTGAATGGAAAAGATCAACTTAATTTGGAGCAGTTGCATAGTGTAAAACCATGGAAACAATCGGTGCGACCCGATACTTTAACTTGGAAAATTGCGCAGACCTATTTAAAGGAACACCAGCCAGAGGTCATGTATTTGGCTTTTGGTGAGACTGACGAATACGGCCATGAGGGTAATTATGCTGGTTATTTGGATGCTATTCGACAATTTGATCAGATATTAAAAACACTTTGGGATAATATACAGCACCACAAAAAATACGCTGGCAAAAGCGCATTAATCATCACGACGGATCATGGAAGGGGGGCATTCCATTGGAAGCACCACCATAGTTTGGTGCAGGGCAGTTCTGAAATATGGATGGCGGTTGCAGGGCCCGGTATTGAGGCTTGTGGCGAGATAGATATTCCTATGCAAATCTACCAAAAACAAATGGCACAAACCATTGCACATTTGGCAGGACAAAACTTTGAATGCGAACATGCAGTAGCAAAACCTATTCCGGCTATATTTGAACCCACTACACCTCAAGTACCATTTCCGGCAGTTGCTTTGCCGCTACTCAATGCATCTACTGGCACAATTCTGCCACAGAAATAAACAATCAAACGTTAGTTATATCCGTTATGGGAAGGATTGGCGCAATGCCGATGCTTCCCAAATTTTTTTTGCACATAACGCTAACTAACTAATTATTTGACCGATCTTTGGGCGATAGTTATGATTAAGACCTAGTATTAACAAGTACCAAAAGCAATAATTCAAATTTGTGCTAACCTTTATTCTAATACCTTTTATCCTAGCCATGTTTCTTGCCATTAATATGGGAGGGAGTGGTACCGCACCTGCATTTGCTGCGGCTTATGGTGCCAATTTAATTAAAAAGCACCAAATTGCGATGCTTTTTGGCTTTATGGTACTCTTAGGTGCTGTTTTTTCAGGTAAAGAAGTATCCATTACGCTTGGTCAGGGGATATTGGCACAAGAGTTTTTTACGATGCGCACTACCTCGGTTATCTTGGCAGCCGTAAGTTTGGCGCTTTTGATTGCTAACTTATTGGGTATTCCTCAAAGTACCAGCCAAGCAACTGTGATGGCCATTGCTGGTGCTGCACTATGCCTTGGAAAACTCAATGTAGATAAACTTATTTATGAAATTATTCCAACTTGGTTTATTTTACCTATTGTGGCTTTTGTAATTGTATGGATAGTTGGTAAATTAATGATTCCTTTTCTTTCTCGTACAGATGCGGCTAAAAATTTTAGAGAAGCAGGGCAAAATTCCGTGTTTGGTCTTTTTGTATTGGCCAGTTGCCTGTATGTGGCATACTCTATTGGTGCCAATAATGTAGGCAATGCTGCGGGACCAGTAACTTCGATGGCTGTATTAGAAATGGGTGTTGATCCCAAATCCTCCAATTTTACTATCCTTATGATCCTTTCTGTATTAGTGATCGCGCCTTGTTTTGCCTTTGGCAGTGAATTGTTGGGATACAGAGGGTTGCGAAATACGGGCAAGGAAATTATCCCAATCAGCCCATTAGCAGGTATGATGATCTCCTTGGTGACGGCCACTTTATTGCTTTTTGCATCGGTGGTAAAAGGGATACCTACTTCATTGGTTCAATTGAACGCAATGGCCTTTATGGCGCACAGTGTCAATAAAATTGGATGGAAACTTACATTTAATAATCCACAGGTTAGGCGGTTTTTTCTTGTTTGGGGTATCGCACCCATTTTTGCCTTTTTGTTATCAATGGGGTTAGTCTGGTTATTAAAAATGGCAAAAATGCTGTAAATGATACAGTATTTTTGCCATTATACGATTATATTCAGGTCAATTATTTCTTGCCATTAGCCAATATTGCATTGGCCTCGTTCAAGAATTTCACCTGTTCTTTGCCCGTTTCTGAACCTGCGGGATAGCCCAATGAACCTAAAGCAGCAATGTTCAATTGATTGTTGGTTGTATCTTTTGTAAGATAAAACATCCAGATAGTTGGGTAACCAGATACCTTGAAGGCTTGCTGTAATCCTTGGTTCTGTTGCGCCAATTCGGTTGGCAATTGTTTGCCCCGAGGGAAATCAAGTTCTAAAAGCACTACATTGTCTTTAGCCCATTTTTTGAACTCGTCTTTAGCAAAAACATCTGCCTGTATCTTACGGCACCAGCCGCACCAATCGCTGCCTGTAAAGAAACCAAAAATAGGTTTTTTAGTGGCCACTGATATATCCTGAGCCTTCATAAGGTCGGTATGCCAAACCAATTCATCACCTGTAGCGGTGTTGATATCAGTGTTTGATTTTGAGGCGGTCGCAAATATTCCGACTACCGCCAAGAGTATAGCAATAAAAATAGTAGATTTCATGTGAAAACAATTTTATAAGATAAGGATGCAAAAGTACGGTTTTTTTAAATTTATTTCCAAATTATAACCCAAAAAACTGATTTTTAGAATGATTGCTACTTTAAAAATGTCCGTCAACGTGCGCTATATTGTCCGAAAATGAACGCCAATAAGAACGTAAGTATTTGATAATCAATATTTTTTATTGTGGCACAACGATTGCCTCTATTATAATAAATATGATTTGGTAAGATCATGTCGAATTAGAATGTTTGTGCTTGTGCCTGCCGGAGTAGCGGTTTTTGCGTTATCGCTATTGCGGCAGGTTACTTTATTGAAATTTATGCTATGCTAACCAATTATTTTAAAATTGCTTTGCGGAATATGCGCCGCCGTTCCTTTTTCTCTTTCCTTAATATTGCAGGATTGGGCATTGGTTTATCTGCTTGTTGGCTGATCGGTTTATACGTTTGGCACGAAAACAATTACGATCACTATTTACCCAATGCCGACCGTATTTGTGCCGTTGCACTGGATTTGAGGATGGGCGAAGAAGCGGCAAAAACCACCAATACACCGCCACCAGTTGGCCCGCGTTTGCTGGCCGATTTTCCTGAAATAGAACTTACTGCACGTTCGTTCCACCTCGGTAGTGTGGTCGTAAAACGCAATCAATCGGGGCATGCACCGCTGGTATTTAACGAAGATAATGCATTGGCGGTTGATACTTCCTATTTGCCGCTTTTTGGTTTTCCGATGGCTGTTGGAGCGGGTTATTCTGCTTTGTGTAAGCCTGGATCACTCGTTTTAACCGAAACAATGGCTCAAAAATACTTTGGAGAAGAAGAGGCCGTGGGACAGTCTTTGGTGGTCAATGACCGTGTATTTAATATAACCGGTGTTATAAAGGATCTGCCTGCTAATTCAACTGTTCAGTTTGGTTTTTTATTACCTATTCAGGATTTTAGGGTAGTAGAGCGGTTTTCATGGAGTTGGATTTGGTTGCAAGTGGATACTTGGGTTCGTTTACGGCAGACACCTAGCACGGCTAGTTTAGCAGCGTTGGAGGCCAAATTTCCTGCAATGATACGCAATTATGCTCCAGCGGCCTTCGAACGCATTGGCCAAAATTTTGAAGAAAACCTCAAACGCGGCGATCGCTACGATTTAAAATTGTTGCCATTATTGTCGTTACACCTGAACCAATCAGGACTCGATTCAAGGCTTACAACACTTGGCGATGGGGAGCAAGTTCGTTTGTTTGGCATAGTAGGCGCACTGATTTTGCTATTGGCCTGTGTCAATTTTATGAACCTCAGTACGGCGCGTTCAGTGCAGCGGGCAAGAGAAGTGGGTGTGCGCAAAGCCTTGGGGTCGCAAAGGGGTGCTTTGATTGGTCAGTTTCTTTCGGAAGCATTATTATTCAGTGTTGCTGCTATGGTTTTAGCCTTTGGTGTGTCATTTTCGGCTTTGCCTTTTTTCAATCAATTAACAGGGTATTCCTGGACAGCAGGTGACCTTTTCGCGCCGCAGTTGCTTGGTTTTGTACTTGTTTTACCGTTGCTTACTACATTTTTAGGAGGTTTATATCCTGCTTTTTATTTATCGGGTTTTAGGTCTTCAGAAATATTTAAAATGGCGAGTTCAACGTCCAAAGGAGGACATGCAGGCGTAAGGAGCGGCTTAGTGGTCTTCCAATTTGCTGTTTCGGTAGTGCTGATGTTATGCTCATTTGTGGTGTATCAACAATTGGATTTTGCCCAAAAGCAATCGCCCGGATTGGTACGCGATAATGTACTGGTCATTGAAAATATGAGATTAATGGAGTCGGCATCCGCTAAGCAGGCGTTTCGCGAACAACTATTACAATTGCCAGAAGTACAAAGTGTTACACATGCTACATATTTGCCATCATTGGGTAGTTTTGGTGATTTTTATGAGCCGGAACAAGGTGCGCAAAGTCATTCAGTTGTCACCAATCTGCCCATATCGTCCTATTTATCCGATTCCGAATTTGTACCCACCCTTGGCATTGAAATAAAAGAAGGGCGCAATTTTATGCCTAATGCTGCGATTGATTCCAGTGCTGTAATCCTCAACGAAGCCGCTATCAAGGCTATCGGTTGGGAAGGTGGCCTTGGGCAATGGATGCGTTATCCGGGCAATGGCAACCAGCGGTTTCAAGTTGTGGGTATTATGAAGGATTTTCATGTAGGATCAGTAAGGATGAATATCGAACCGGTGGCCATTTTTCATGAATCCTCCCAAACATATCAAACTTGGGGTTCTTATATGGCCGTGCGTTTGAAACCGGACACAGAAAAGACGGCTATTGATAAGGCAACGGCAATTTGGGCGGCATCGGTACCGGGAGCACCTTTTGAATACGATTTTTTGGATGCTTCATTTGCCAATTTGTACCGTTCAGAAACAAAAATGGCTGCGGTTTTGGGTATATTTATGGTATTGGCCTTAGTTATTGGTTGTTTAGGACTCTTTGGACTTGCGGCTTTCGCTGCGGAGCGGCGCGTTAAAGAAATAGGTATTCGCAAAGTATTGGGTGCTACAGTATTAGGGATTACCAGTCTATTGGCCAAAGATTTTTTAAAATTGGTGGTGTTGGCCATTTTGATTGCCGCACCAGTAGCCTATTATTTTATGCAAAAATGGTTATCGAATTTTGTTTACCATATCAATATACAATGGTGGATATTTGCAGTGGCCGGATTGGCGGCACTTGGTATCGCCTTTTTGACCGTGGCGGGTCAATCTATAAAATCAGCATTAACTAACCCCGTAGAATCTTTACGCAGCGAATAAAAATAAGTTAGGCAGTACGGTGCGCGTCAGCGCAAAAATTATTCCACCGGTACAAAATGCGTATAAAACCCCGCTAAAACCCGGCTGTAATAATCATTTTCATTCCGTTGATCAAATTGTGCGGCTATTTCCTGCACGGCGGTATCCAGTAGTTGTACCACTTCCGGCACGTTGTAGATGCCATCTGGCTGGAACAAAAAAGGGTTATCGGGAATGTGCATTTCGATTTGATGTTGCGTACGCGCTATGTACTGGAACAGCAAAACGCCAGCGGAATAGAAATGGAAAGTATCCGATTTGTGGAGTATATTCAATGCTTCGGGAAAATGCCGCTCAAAAACTGCCAATGCGCGTTCCCATTGCCCTGTATATACCAAATAACAAATGCTTCGGCGGTGTGCGTCCAGTTCTATCCGTTCTTCTTTCAACAATTGCATCCCTTTTTCAAAATATAGAGCGGCTTCGTCCATTTGACCCGTTTTTACAAAAGCCAGTGCCACTTTAAAATAGGTGCGTTTAGGAACGGATTCACATTTTTTTTCACCCGATAAAATGGGCTGCGCAAATTGGATGGCTTGCTCCCAATCACCAGCCAACAAAGAATTGCCCACTTTTGAATCGCTAATGCAAGCACTGCAATCGCTTAGGGTTAGCAAATTAAAATCGATGATTTCACTGGCTTCGTACTTGGCACGATACTCTAGTGCGGTTTCTGAATCGCCCATGTCGCTGTAAACGGCATCTTTGTAGTAGTAAACCGTGGATTGCGTGAGAGCACTGTATTGCAGGTATCGGCGCTCCATATCGCCCAAAATGTCTAATATCTGCGTTTTAGGGATATTGGGAAACTTGGGCAATGAACCCAAAAACCATTTGTATTTCCACAATATACTCAACTTTTCCAAAGTTCCAAAATTGGCATTGGGCTCATCAAGTTGGCTAATTAGGATGGAAAAGTGTGGGTAGCCCTCCGCTATCCTGCCCTGAAAATTAAGGCACTCAATATACTCCCCCCGAATTTTAGTTGTGGCTTGGGCATCTTGGAGCGATTCGGCCAAACGAAGGGCTTGCAGCAAAATATCACTTTTTTCGACGCTGTATTTCTCCGCCCATCTGGCTTTTTCTTGCAATGCTAAAAGTTGTTCCGTTTGATCGTTCATAACTATTTATTTTGGCTTACCCAATCGACTAAATTGAGGATATTGGTGTTAAATACATGCAATTCTTTGGTGTTTACGGGATGGTGTCCCAACATCAGGGCATTAACATATAACACTTGTAACAGATTGGATAACAAGTCTTTATGCTCCATTTCCAATAAACGTTGCACAACTGGATTGTTGTAATTGAAACAAAGAATCGAATACTGTGACTGCGATACATCACCCACGAAATTACTCAACAGGCTGTTCCACAATGGATTAGACTGCGTCATGGCAGTACGGATAGTGCGGTCGCGGTCAACGGCTCCCGACATATAATACAACATGGGTAAGTTATCGGGTTCAAACTTTTTGATGTCGGGCACACATTGGTGCGCACTCAACACTGTTTTAGCCAATTGCATAAATACCACCGATTTGTCTTTTTCGACCGTCGTTAGTTCTCCAAACGAATCCAAAAAGTGTTTGGCATCTAATTGTTCAATGTTTTTGGTATAATTGGATTCGGCAAGTTTGCGCAGTAATGCCGCATCGTACAAATAACCAGAATTGATGAGCACCATATTCCCCGCCGTAGCCACTGGTGCCATTTTGCGAAATTCATCCACATTGGGTACGTGCCGAAGAACAGTATCTTTAATATCCCGGAGCATTTGTGGGCCATTGGTGGTTTGAAAATGCAAAAAAGGGATAATCATCTGAAAAAAATCATCATCGCGGAGGGCAATTTGTTTAAATGCCTGTTCGTGGATACTGATAATTTGCGCCAATTTTGCAGTGTCGTTTTGCGCCAAACTAAATAAATAGCGGCGCACCACACCCCCTAGCGCCACGCGAAATTCATCCAATCGGGTATCCTCATAAAAACGCTCCCGAGAAGCGGTCGGGCGCAATTGCGTAACATTCAGCACTGCTCTAACAAAAAAACACCATTCGGGCAGAATATTATCAACGGTAGTGGACACCAGCATTTTTTTGAGGTACACCCGATGTGCTTGCTGCGTATTGACATTTGCGCTGTAAGGTAAGATATAAGCCACGCCACTCACCCCAAATTCTGGCAAGTTAACGTCCAAAAAATCGTCAAATGGCGTATCGAAAACTTGGGTACCGTAACGCAATATTTCGATCCGACGCGTACCTTTGTCCATAAAAGAACGCTCCCACACCGCAGGTTCCGGATTGATGCATTGGTATTGTTCTTCGTTGCTTTCGCGCATTTCGATGGGGAAAGGTAATATTTCGCCGTAGTGACGCAGCAGTTTTTGGATGTTTTTAACCGAAAACAGTGCTTTGTGTTCTGCTTTAGCCGATATATACACTTTGGTGCCAATATCCAAGTCGCTTTCTAGCAGCGATAAATCGTAAGTACCATCCACTTTACCCACCCATTTCACTGCCGGATGGTTCTGCGCACGCGTCATCAGGGTAATATTGTCGCTTACCATAAAACAGGATAAAAGCCCAATGCCAAACTGACCGATGAACTGGTCGCGCTGGCTACTCAGGTGTTCTTTTTTGGAACTGGAACCAATACTGGACAAAAATTGCTGTACGTCCGCTTCGCTGAGGCCGACACCATTGTCTTCTATCACCAACAAGGGATGCGTGCCTTGGGTATGCAGTTCAACGTGAATAACGCCGACATGAGCGGCATCGGTCATTTGACGCGCAGTAATGGCATCGCAGGCGTTTTGGAGTAATTCGCGGATAAATACTTTTTCACTGCTGTACAGGTGATTGGCCAGCACATCGAGTACTCCGCCCAAATGCACCTGAAAGTTATGGGTTGTTATTTTTGACATTTTTTTAATATAGCGTAAATCAGAACAAAAAGATGTGCTGGTTAGTTCCTTAAGCAAAGATACGAATTACTTTGGGTTGAGTATATAGCAGAGGAAAAGTTACAAAAAATGCGCGTCCTTTTAAGCAATACTGTACCACTGTCTAGCAAAGGTTATTGTCATCATTTATACTACCGGACATTTTTAAAAAACACGTTTAACACACTTTTGAAATGGTGGAAAGTGACGTTTACGAAACTAAAAAAGTTTCGTAAACGTATCCTGTTCCTTGCGTTTTATAAAATGTCCAGGTAGTATAAGCACCATTTCAAACGCAGTAAAAAATAAATAACATGAAACGTATTCAATCCATTGATTTTGTACGAGGTTTGGTCATGGTCATCATGGCACTCGATCACGTCCGCGATTTCCTGCACGTCCATTCGATAGACCAAAGTCCGACGGATTTGGCGACGACCACACCTGTGCTGTTTTTTACACGGTGGATTACCCATTTGTGTGCGCCAACTTTTGTTTTTTTGGCCGGTACGTCGGCGTATTTGTCTTTAAAAAACCAGGGCAATATTTCTGAAAGCAGAAAATTCATGGTGCAACGCGGCTTTTGGCTCATTTTACTGGAATTCACAGGTGTCAATTTTGGGCTTTGGTTCGATTTGGGTTTTCACCAATTCCTTTTTCAAGTGATTGCGGCCATTGGGTTTGGGTTTGTCCTACTCGGTTTGATGCTCCGTTGGCCTGTACGAACGATCGGTTTTATTGGCTTGAGCATCGTGTTTTTGCACAACCTGTTGCCACTGGTACCGTTTGCGGAAGGCTCGGTTTTGAAAACCATTTTAACGCCGTTTTTTGCTCCGACGGCTTTCCCTATTACCCCAAAAACAATTTTTATCATGGGTTACCCACCAATTCCGTGGTTGGGCGTTATGCTTTTGGGCTTCTGGGCAGGTCAGTTGTTTGAACTGCCGGAGGAGAAAAGAAAGGGCGTTTTCCTAAAAATCGGTGCAGGTGCATTACTGTTATTTGCTGTGTTGCGGACGATCAATATATATGGAGACCCATCGGATTGGTCTTTTCAAAAAAATGCTATTTTCACGACGCTGTCCTTTTTGAACGTGACAAAATACCCGCCATCATTGCTGTTTTGTCTGATTACTTTGGGTATCTTATGTCTAAAACTCGCATTTGCGGAACAAGCGCAAAACCGTATCTCCCGCATTTTGAGCGTTTATGGGCGTGTGCCGCTGTTCTATTTTTTGGTTCATTTTTATATTATTCATCTCTTAATGATCGCTATTTTGTTTTTTCAAGGCTTCCATTGGGCAGAAATGGATTTTGCCTCCGGCAATTTTGGGCGACCCAAAGGCATAGATAGTGGTGTAGGTCTTGGGGCAGTTTATTTGATTTGGGTGGGTGTGGTTGTGGCTTTGTACCCGATTTGCAAGTGGTATGGTGTTTATAAAATGGAACATAAAGAGCGGTGGTGGTTGCGGTATTTGTAGCCCTCAACAATCACCAAATAATTATTAGTGGTTAATATGTTAGCCAAATTGGAATAAAACACTTACCTTTGGCTAAAATTTTATCTAAATGATCAATTTTACAACTAATAAAAAACCTTATGATTTTTTGCAAGAAATTGCCTTGCGTCATAAGGCTTTGAGAAAAAAAGCAGGTTTTTCACAAAGTGACTTAGCCAAACGTTCAGGTGTTTCATTGGGCAGCCTCAAACGTTTTGAACGAACAGGGCAGATATCTTTAGAGTCATTGCTACTATTGACTGACGTACTCAATCGCCTCAATGACTTTGAAGCGATACTCCAACCGCTTGAAAATTTAGATGCCATCGAAAAACTGTTCAGCGATAAAACTAGATTATAATGGAAACAATAAAAAAAATATATGTATCTATTCAATTTGATGCTGAAGAAATTGAAGTAGGAGAGTTGGTAAGTGAGAACAAACTCATTTATTTCAAATACTATCCTCGGTTTGTAAAAAGGGGCTTGGAAATATCGCCCTTAAAACTGAAACTCAATACTGATATTATCCAAGCAAATCAAATACCTTTTGACGGTTTGTTTGGTGTGTTCTTCGATTCATTACCCGATAACCATATTATAGACGAAGTCCAAGATATAGTAAATAACTGGAAAAAATACGCGGACTTATATGATGTGACGAAGGAGTCGAAGAACAGGATACAAAAAGTAATTGGGGGTTAATGCTGTTTGCGCATGTACCCATCCACAACTTAACATGGTTACGTCAAGCATTTAGTGTGAAACTTTACGAAGCCCCTAAACCCCCAAACAATCACCAAACAAAAGTCCCCACAGCACCTCCCGATAAAGAAGCCGTGATCCATTTGCCACCTGCGCTGATATTGAACGATTGCAAAGTTGTATTTTCGTTTAAAACGACGAGTACATTTTTGCCCTCTGGGGTACGAAAAGCCACGTTCGGCAACTGCCCTAAATTATTACTACCCACGCGAACAGAGCCAGCGGGTACAAACTTGGAGATCTGTCCAATGATGTAAAAACTGACATTTTTTGTGCTTTGGGAGCCATTTATCGTTACTGCACCTTTGCATTGGGTACAGCCGCCGGGCGTATGAGGGTCAAAATTTGGGTCATTGGCCAAGTTCCATTCCAGGGCTACCCGACTCCAATTACGCATCGTACCGATGATTACATTTTTCAAATGCCATTTCAAATCACCATCAAAACTGCCCGTTGAACTCGTCCATTGTTCTGTAAAATAAAGTGCTTTGTCGGGATGGGCATCGTGTACCTGCGACAAGGCACTCACATCGCCGCCGTATAAATGAAACGCCGAACCTGCTACAAATGGTTTGGCAGCGGGATCGTTCAATATGGCAATTGGATAAGCCGCATTATCGCAGTTGTGGTCCCAAATAATAATTTTGGTAGCCATTCCCGCCGACTGAAAAGCAGGGCCAAGGTTGTTTTTTACAAATTCTGCTTGTTGGAGAAAAGACATCACCAAACTAGGATTATTGCCGCCGTGTTGTGGTTCATTTTGGATCGTTACAGCATCTAGGGCGATACCGTGCGCTTGCATGGCTTGTATGTATTTGACAAAATATTGGGCATAACTACTATAATATTGCGGTTTTAGGTTGCCGCCTACGCTGCTACCATTGCTTTTCATCCATACTGGCGGACTCCAAGGAGAGGCCATAATTTTGATGTTGGGGTTGATGGCCAAAATTTCTTTCAATACCGGAATCAAGTGCAGCGTGTCTTTGGACAGGTTAAAATATACTAAATCAGGATCTGTTTGACCCGTAGGGAGATCATCATAACTAAATACCTCCGTATCCAAATCGGATGCTCCCATGGATACGCGTAGGTAACTGACCCCAATTCCATTGTTTTTTGTCCCAAAAAACGTTTGTAACAAGGCCGCTCTATCGGCAGTATTCATCTTGTGCAACAGGTACGCACTACCACCAGTAAGGGTATAACCAAAACCATCCACAGTTTGAAATTGCTGTGCTGTATCGATTTCAATAACGGGAAAACGATCGTCTTTGGCTGGAGCAAAATCAATGGTTTTGGAATACATCAACTGTGCACCATCGCCAGTTGTAGTGCAAACCAATACGGGTAGGGTAGGGGCAGTGGGCGTAACAGGATTAGGCAGCACATCTACGTCTGACTTGCGCGTACAGGCAGATAACCCCAAAATGATTAAACCAATCCACCCAAACGCAATCAAATAATTATTGATATTTTTCATAAATAAATTTTGCGCAAAACTACACATTTCATTTGATTATTTTTTGCTACAAATGTTGGTCTTCTCCGAAGACGATGTTTGATGCGATTTTAGGAATCTTTTCCTAATTATTAGAAAACATTTTCTAATTCCGTTTATCCTACTACCTTTACCGCTGAAAGTAATACTAAACCATAAAAACGTTGTAAATATTTAGTAATCAAATGTTTACAATACCTATTTTTTACAACACACCTTTATAATATGGCATTTGCAAAATCAAACCGCCTCCCAGTAGGCGCCATCCAATGCGACAATACCACCATGAGCCTGCTCAAAGCCAACGATTATGTGGCCAAAGGTATCCGCGATAAAATGCACCACCAAGGCACTTTGCTCATTAATATTACCTCTTCTGCTGGCAGTGGAAAAACAACGCTGATGCAGGAAACCGCGCTTCGACTAAAAGACAAAATCAAGATGGCCGTATTGGTAGGCGACCTCGAAACCGAACGCGATGCCATCCGAATCCGTGAAGCAGGTATTCCTTCTATGCAAATTGTGACCAACGGCGTTTGTCACCTGGAAGCACAGATGATACACCAGGCGTTCGATCATTTGGATGTGAATGGCCTCGACCTGCTTTTTATCGAAAATGTAGGTAATTTGGTTTGTCCCGCCGCTTTCGACCTCGGAGAAGATTACCGCGTTACGCTCTTGGCTTCCACAGAAGGCGACGACAAACCCAAAAAATACCCGCGTATGTTCCTCACCAGCGAATTGATGCTGATTTCTAAAGCCGATTTGTTGCCTTATATTCCTTTTAAAGTAGCCGCTGCTACCCAAGATGCCCGCGAAGTAAACCCCGAAATTGAAGTCATCACCGTTTCCAGTACCTCTGGTGAGGGCATGGACGCTTGGTGTGCATGGATTATGGAACGTGTACAGGAGAAAAAAGCCGCTTTTTCGGCAGTTCCTGAAATGGCATGACCTGGAATATCCATATTCAAGGGCAGGTGCAGGGCGTAGGATTTAGGCCGTTTGTCTGGCGGGCTGCGCTCGACCGGGGCTTAAAAGGCTGGGTCGCTAATGGACTGCAAGGTGTATGGATCAAAATAAATGCCACAGAAGAACAAGCCATTGATTTTCAAAAATTTATACTTAAAAATATCCCCGAAACAGCCCATGTCACTGCGGCTAATTTAATACCCGATGAAGACGACACGTTCTTTGACCAATTTACGATCAACGATAGCCATAGCGATGGATTAGCAGTATTGCACCTCACGCCCGATATGGCTTTGTGCGCATACTGTCGGTCCGAAATCCATGCAGTAGCCGATCGACGGTACCAATACGCGTTCACGACTTGCACGGTATGCGGCCCACGGTACTCGATCATTACAGGCTTGCCTTATGACCGACCGCAGACGACCATGCAGGGATTTGAAATGTGTCCTGCTTGTCAGGAGGAGTACAATGATCCGGCCAACCGCCGCTTTTATGCCCAAACTAACTCTTGTCCTGATTGTGGTATTCGGTTGGCGTTCATCGGTGGTGCGTTACCGTTATCCAAAGAACTGCAAAACGAGACATCACAGTCGGAAGTCTTGCAAAAAGTAGTGTATCTTTGGCAAACAGGTCATATTGTGGCGATCAAAGGTACCGGCGGTTTCCTGCTCACTTGCGATGCGACCAACCCTGAGGCCATTGCCCTTTTGCGCACTCGGAAACATCGGCCGTCTAAGCCTTTTGCCCTTATGTACCCCGATATGGCCACGTTGCAGGATGATGCTAAAGTAACAGACGCTGCATTGCGGCTCTTGCAAAGTCCAGCGGCTCCTATTGTGTTGTTGGATATGCTGGGAGCAACAAGTTCGGGTTTGGCTACTGCTGAAATAGCACCGAAATTGCATAAAATTGGGGCAATGCTGCCCAACGCGCCTTTGTTTGAACTGCTGTTACGCGATTTTGGTAAACCCATTGTTGCGACCAGCGGAAATATCAGCCATGCGCCACTGGTATATGACGATGCAACGGCCATCAAAGATTTATCCGATATTGCAGATCTAATTGTAACACACAACCGCCCCGTTGTGGTGCCGCAGGACGATAGCGTGGTGGCTTTGCGCGCATCTGGGGCGATGGTGGTGATAAGGCGCGCACGTGGATTGGCTGCTGCGTTGCTCCAAACAGGTTTGGAAGTGCCTAATATTACGGTATTAGCACTTGGCGCAGAGATGAAAAGCACTTTTACGCTGGCGCACTTGGGAAATGTCAACATTAGTCAATATTTGGGTGATTTGTCCGGTTTTGATGTGCAGGAACGGTACAAACTAGTATTAAGTCATTTGACTGGGTTATTTCAAGCCACGCCAACGGTCGTAGTCGGTGATTTGCATCCGGGTTATTTTACGACCCAATTGGGACAAGAATTAGCCGCGCAATGGCAATCTTCGTTTATACAAGTACAACACCACAAGGCACATTTTGCGGCTGTTTTGGCTGAAAATAACTTGTTGGACGAAGAAGACCGCGTCTTGGGTGTCATTTGGGACGGAGCAGGTTTGGGAGAAGATGGTCAAATATGGGGCGGCGAATTTTTCACTTACCATTCGACAGCCACGCCGGAAACGCGATTCCAACGATCGGCACATTTCGACTACTTCCCAATCTTAGCCGGCGACAAAATGGCGCGTGCGCCTCGACTGGCCGCCTTAGCGGTCTGTGGTGACTTGGAAGTAGCCAATCCGAGATTGAAATCAAAATTTTCGCATACAGAATGGAATATTTATCAAAAAATATATTCCAGCCATTCTTTGAAAACCTCGAGCGTCGGGCGATTATTCGATGCGGTTGCATCGCTTTTGGGCTTGGCGGATCAAGTGAGCTATGAAGGAGAAGCAGCCATGTTACTCGAAAAAATAGCCCTTAGTTTTTGCAATCGGGTTGACTATGACATCAGCGAACATTATTGGCAGGATAGCATGGTTCGAAGCAATTCAGTGATTCATACCAAAGATTTGTTCGTTCAAATCATCCACGACCTAAAAACTGGATACGATATTGGCTGTATTGCTGTCAAATTCCATTTGACTTTGGTGCAAATCATCAAAGTAATTGCACAACAAAACCGGGTAAAAAAAATAGCATTTAGTGGGGGCGTTTTTCAAAACACGCTTTTACTCGACCTCATCACGCAGCATTTATCTGCTGATTTTGAACTGTACTTTCACCAGCAATTATCGCCCAACGACGAAAATATTTCATTCGGACAATGGGCTTATGCGCTTGCAACCGATCAATTTTAAAACAAGTTAAAAAACAACAAAAATATGTGCTTAGCAATTCCAGGTCTTATCCGCTCCATTGAAAGCCGCTACGATGGCATGGTGCGTATAGCCAAAGTTCAGTTTGGAGGTATCACTAAAGAGGCCAGCCTCGAAATGGTACCCGCTGCCAAAGAGGGCGATTACGTACTGGTGCACGTGGGCGTGGCCATTAGTATTGTAAATGAAGAAGAAGCCCGAAAAACATTTGAATACTTAGAACAGATCGGAGAAATAGACGAACTGATTGAACACACTCAAATCTAAATAACGATGAAATACCTAAGCGAATACCGCGATGCAGATATTGTAGCGCAATATATGGACGAAATAGCCCGCACTGCTACTCGTCCGTGGACCATCATGGAAGTATGTGGTGGGCAAACCCATAGTCTTGTCAAAAATGGCTTACTGCAAATGTTGCCCGATAACGTGCGTATGGTACACGGTCCGGGTTGCCCAGTATGCGTAACGCCACTCTACCAAATAGACAAAGCCGTGCATTTGGCTGAAAATCATGGCGTTATACTCTGTTCTTATGGCGATATGTTGCGGGTGCCGGGTTCTAAACATAGCCTATTGGAGTCCAAAGCCGCCGGAGCAGATGTGCGTATTTTGTATTCGCCCTTGGAAGCCGTTAAAATTGCGCAGGAAAACCCAACGAAAGAAGTCGTTTTTTTTGCTGTCGGTTTTGAAACAACTGCGCCAGCCAATGCGCTTTCAGTATTACATGCACAAAGAGCAGGCGTAAAAAACTACTCTATTCTCACCTCGCATGTATTGGTGCCACCCGCTATTGAAGCGGTAATGAACGATGACGATTCGTTTATTCAGGGATTTTTGGCGGCAGGCCACGTTTGCGCGATTATGGGCGTGAGTGAGTATTATCCATTGTCCGAAAAGTATAAAATTCCACTGGTAGTCACTGGTTTTGAACCCGTTGACTTGGTGCAGGGCATTCTGATGGTGGTGCGCCAATTGGAAAAAGGGGAACACAAATTGGAAAACCAATACAGCCGCATTGTACTTCCCGAGGGTAACCACGAGGCGCGAAAAATATTGGAGCAAGTATTTGAAGTAAGCGATCGCGAATGGCGCGGTATCGGTAATATTCCGATGAGTGGCTACGAACTGCGCTCAGAATTTAGTGCTTATGACGCTAACATAAAATTTGATGTCAATATTGAAAAAGTATCCGAAAGCCCCGATTGTATTGCTGGATTGGTTTTAAAAGGGATTAAAAAACCCCACGAATGCCCTCAATTTGGCAAAAAATGCACGCCACAGTCGCCATTGGGTGCGCCTATGGTATCCAGTGAAGGGGCTTGCGCAGCGTACTATCATTTTTCAAATATGCTAGAAACGGTATCTTAATGAAACACTTTATCGCTTTTTTATGCTTTGCAGGGCTACCAGCCTTTCTCTGGAGTCAAAATGCCGTTTTACGCGGTCAAGTGACAGACAGCAAAACCCATCAGCCATTGGTCGGGGTCACGGTAGTGCTAGGCAACGGACAAGGTGCCATCACAGGCGATAACGGCAATTACCTCATTCGCCAAGTAGAAGCAGGTGAGCAACTTGTCAAATTTACATCGCCCGGTTACGAGACGATAGAACAATCCCTCACTCTAAATGCAACCGGGAATACAGACCTGAATATTGAATTAAAAAGCGGCAATATTGAACTCAAAGAAGTGACCGTACAGGCATTTGGCACACACCAAAGCCGACCGATTACGCAGTTGGATATTCGTCTGCGACCAGTACTCAACTCGCAGGAAATCTTGCGGATGGTACCCGGGTTGTTTATGGGCCAACACGCAGGTGGTGGCAAAGCGGAGCAAATATTTCTTCGAGGTTTTGACATAGATCACGGCACCGACATTCAACTCACTGTGGACGGTATGCCGGTCAATATGGTAAGCCATGCGCATGGTCAGGGTTATGCGGATTTGCACTTTGTGATTCCTGAATTGGTCGAACAGGTTCAATTTGAAAAAGGCCCTTATCGCGCCGACAAAGGTAATTTTGTGACCGCTGGCTGGGTAGATTTCCGCACTCGATCGGTACTGGACAAAAGTTTTGCCAAACTGGAAGTAGGACAATATGGTACCTATCGCGGCGTGGCTGCCGTAAATTTACTAGGTGAAAAGGCCAGAAACAACAACCAATCGGCTTATCTCGCAGGAGAATACAGTTACAGTGATAGTTATTTTGATGCGCCGCAATTTTTCAACCGTGCCAATGTGCAAGGGCGATATAATGGCGAAATTGGTGCTGCAACCCGACTAACCCTTACAGGATCGCACTTTTGGTCGCGTTGGAACCATTCTGGTCAAATACCCGATCGGTCGGTAGATGCTGGCGATATTTCTTTCTTTGGCTCCATTGATCCAACTGAAGGCGGTGAAACATCACGAACCAATTTTAATGCCCAATTTTTGACGCAAACCAGTAACGGCGGTGTGCTAAAAAATCAACTGTTCTACTCCAATTACAATTTTGAATTGTTCTCTAATTTTACCTTCTTTTTAGAAGATTCGATCAATGGAGACCAAATCAAGCAAAAAGAAAGGCGCAACCTTCTTGGCTACAATAGTAGTTACCAAGTTCCAAATTATATCGGGGACATGAAGGGGCAAGCAACGATGGGTATCCAATTTCGGCAAGATTTTGCCCGTGATGTTGAATTGAGCAATACCATGAACCGGACGATTGTAGAGCAGCAAATACAATTAGGTGATATTGAGGAAAGCAATATCGGTTTTTTTGTAAATGAAGAATTGGCTGTAGGTCGGCATTTGAACGTAGAAATTGGGATGCGTTACGATCATTTTTTCAATGCATATACCAATGCATTGGAAAATAATAGTCAAGCCAAAGCCAATGCGGGCATAGTTTCACCAAAGATCAATATTGCATACTCGCCCAACGACCGATACCAATTTTACCTCCATACTGGTCGTGGTTTTCACTCCAATGACACCCGTGTTGTCACCCAACAAAATGGACGAGAGATACTCCCGCCGGCTTACGGATCCGACTTGGGCTTGGTGTGGAAACCCCTCCCACGCTTGTACGTCAATGCCGCATTATGGTACCTTTGGTTACAGCAAGAATTTGTTTATGTAGGCGATGCTGGTGTAGTAGAACCCAGCGGTCGTACTCAACGCTACGGCGTGGATTTGTCAGCGCGGTATCAATTGACCAAGCATCTTTTCGCGGATATAGACCTCAATTGGACTCGACCACGTGCGATAGATGAGCCTTCTGGGCAAAACCTGATTCCGCTGGCACCCATCTTTACAACTGTCGGCGGCTTATCCGTTACAGGATTCAAAGGGTTCAGTGGCTCCCTTCGCTATCGCTACTTGGCTGATCGGGCTGCGAATGAAGATAACTCATTGGTCGCAAAAGGCTATTTCGTACCCGATCTACAAGTGAATTACACCCGAAAAAAGTGGGAACTTGGCCTAAACGTACAAAACCTAATCAATACACGCTGGAAAGAAACCCAGTTCGCTACTGAAAGTCGCCTTCAAAATGAGCCAGAACCTGTTGAAGAAATTCACTTTACCCCTGGTACACCCTTTTTCACACGACTATCGCTGACCGTATTTTTTTAACAAAAAGCTGGTGAAATGGCTCTAAACGGTACAAATGACTTCGTCAAGATGGATGGCTCAAAATCGCAGTACTGCGCCGTGCCTTCATCATAGTGGAATGCCTTTCGATGCGAAAACTTTAGAGGTATTGTTATGTTTGAATACTAAGAGACATAATAACAACTAAAGTTAAATAACAAAAATATGCTACAACTACTCAGTAACAAATACGACCAGTACATGACTCCCGTTAATATACGGAAGGTAGAACGATGGACGATAATGATGGCTTTGGGTGGTTTTTTGCTGCATCTTTTGCTTATTTTTCTATTGCGCAATATTCCAAATATGCTACCTGGATTGGCGATTGTTTCCCCCAATTACCTGAAAGCCATATTTACACCGTTCAGTTTTGTATTGTTTTTTGAGGTATTTATGTTGGTCGTTATTTTACCACGATCCATTTCGGTATTTATCGGGAAGCAGTTCGAGATTATGACGCTCATCACGTTACGGAGTTTTTTCCATGATATAGCGGAATATGATTTGACCAAGACGGAGATATACAGTTTCCAATTTTTGAAAGAAACGGGGATGGATATTGGTGGTGCATTAGTGATGTTTTTCTTGACTTTGGTATTTTTCTTTATACTACAAAAAAAGCCTAAATCAGGCACCAGTAGTCAGGATCGAACAAAATTTATCAACCTAAAAAAATCTTTGTCGGTTATATTGTCCGTTGTTTTGCTCCTGCTATCGCTACAAAGTTTTGTAATGTGGGGTATAAATAACCTCCACGCACTACAAACTGGCATTGAGTCCCATGACCCTAACCACGTATTTTATCAGGATTTTTTCAATATCATGATTTTCGTGGATGTCCTATTGCTGATTGTATCGTTGATTTATTCGGGCACTTATGAAGTGATTTTTAGAAATGCCTGCTTTATCATCCTCACTATACTGATCCGAATTGCGATTACCGCACCAAAACCTTATAATATTGTGTTTGCATTGGGTGCTATGCTTTTAGGCGTCCTCACCATGATGCTTTTTGTCCTTTTTGTTCGTTTGAAAAAAGAAGATATATGAAACTAAAAATGCAACTCCAATGCCCTATGCCAACATTGGACTTTGATATCATTACGTTGGGACACGGTAGCGGCGGACTGTTGACCAACAAATTATTGGATAAAGGCGTATTTGACCTGCTCAAAAACGACTTACTAGACGAGCGGCACGATGGCGCAGTTTTTCCCGTTACAACCGGTAAAATGGCCTTTTCAACCGATAGTTATGTCATTTCCCCTATTTTTTTTCCCGGAGGCAATATTGGCGAACTGGCTGTAAACGGTACAGTAAATGACTTGGCCATGTGTGGTGCAAAAGCACAATACCTCTCTTTGTCCTTTATCATAGAAGAAGGTCTTACGATGCGCGAATTTTGGGATGTACTGGTAGGGGTTAAAACCGCTGCTGAAAAGGCAGGTGTATTCATCGTAACTGGCGATACCAAAGTGGTAGAACGCGGCAAAGGTGATAAAATATTTATCAATACCAGTGGCGTTGGAATGGTGCACCCAAAGGCGCAAATTGCGCGAACACGGGTCAATGTGGGTGATAAAATCATCATTAGCGGTTATGTGGCCACCCACGGCATGGCTATTATGAGCGTAAGGCAAGGGCTGGAATTTGAAACCGATATTGTAAGCGATACCACCAATCTCAACCATACAGTACTAGAACTACTCGATGTTTTTGGCGAAAAAATACACCTGATGAGCGATCCTACCCGCGGCGGGGTCGCCACGGTGCTCAACGAATTGGCGCGTGATACCAAACTGGGCATTGAACTCCAACAAAAAAACATTCCCGTACTCGAAGATGTACACGGTGCTTGCGAATTGTTGGGGCTTGATCCGTTGTATGTGGCCAACGAAGGTATTTTTATCGCCGTCGTTGCTGCGGAAGCAGCCGATTCTTTTTTAGAGATGCTGCGCGCCGACGAAAATGGAACACATGCAGCAATCATAGGTGAAGTAGTAGAAGCACACCCGCGACAAGTACTGATGCAAAGTGCAATTGGAGGAAAACGAGTGGTCAATATGCCCGTAGGAGAACAATTACCTAGAATTTGTTAATTAATGGAAAGCACTATTTTAAATATTACCTTGAAAAAAGGTGGCGCGCCCGCCCAAATCGGCGGCCAAACAGGAACAAACACGTTGCCGCTACTCATTTTTAAAGGCCCAGAAAGTATGCCTTTCTTAGCGCCAAGAGGGGTGTTTTTGCGCGAAAACCAACTGTTTGTCTCCGATACAGGCCGTAACAGGGTGTTTATTTGGAACAAATTCCCCGAAACGCCGTTCCAAGAACCCGATATCGTACTCGGCCAAGATGATGCGGATGGTACGAGCCGAAACGCCGGTGGCTTGGTCAGTGCGCAGTCTTTGCAATATCCTTCCGGTATTTGGAGCGATGGGCAGCGGCTTATTGTGGCCGATGCCTGGAACCATCGTGTGTTGATATGGCATCAAATGCCCACAAAACACGGCCAACCCGCAGATGTGGTGATCGGTCAGCGGGATTTTGAAACCAACCAACCCAATGCCCAGAAAGTAGGCGCAGATCCAAACGCGCACACCTTGTTTTGGCCTTATGGCGTGTTTAGCGATGGGCAACAACTTTGGATAGCGGATACCGGTAATCGCCGCATTTTGTATTTCGATCACCTGCCTACCGAAAACTTTGAACCCGCGCAGCAAGTCATCGGCAAACCCGATTTTGTGACCCGCGACTACGAAAACCAAGATCCAATATGGCCATATTCGGTCAAAATAAGCCCCGAAGGTGTGATGTCGGTGGCTGATACGCAATATTATCGTATTTTGATTTGGAACGATTGGCGTACAGCATTACATCAAAAAGCAGATTTAATCATTGGTCAATCTGATTTGGACAGCAGCGGACAAAATCAATATGGTCTTTTCCCAATGGCCAATACCTTGAGTTGGTGCTACGATACCTGTTTTTTCAAAGCAGGCATTTTAGTGGCCGATACGGGGAATAGTCGCGTATTGCGCTTTGATCAATTGCCCAAACAAAACAACCAAAGTGCTAGTGATTTGATTGGAAAACCCAATTTTTTCACAGGTAGCGAAAATGCTGAAACGGTTTTTGGCACCGAAGCCAACCTGTATTGGCCCTTTTCTATTTGCGCCGATGACCATCGTTTGACGGTAGCCGATACGGGTAATCATCGTATTTTAATTTATCCACTATAATTGTATGGAGACCTTATTTCCACTTTTATTTGCAGGCGTTGTTGGGTTTACCCACGCCTTTGAAATTGACCATTTATTGGCGGTAAGTAGCATAGTAACCCGCCGCACATCGCCATTAAAAGCCATCAAAGACGGTATTTATTGGGGACTGGGCCATAGTTCTACCATCTTAATCATCGGAATTTGTATGATGGTCGCTAAAATCATGGTCACTCCGCAGACTTTCCACTATTTTGAGGCTGGGGTAGGGGTGATGCTGATTGTTTTGGGCGTACAGCGCATTTGGGCAGCAAAAGAACGAGAAAAAAAGCACGCCTTGGCACACCACCACGAAGAACCGCATGGCCACCAGTTGGCGTATGGTGTAGGACTTATTCATGGTTTGGCAGGCAGCGGCACGTTGGTACTACTGGTGATGACCGAATTACAAACCGCTTGGGAAGGCATTGTCTATTTGCTTATTTTTGGCGCGGGTTCTATTGCTGGTATGTTGTTGGCCTCTGGTGTTTTCAGTCTGCCCTTTTCTTCAAAGGTGGCCGCCAGCCCTAAGTTACACCGAGGTTTGGCGCTTGTATCTTCGTTGCTTTGTATTGTTTTTGGTTGCAAAGTCGTTTATGAAAACTTAATGGGTTAATCGAATAACAATGACAAACGAACCACAAACACCCCGCGAATGGCTATTGCTGGCACTCAGTGATTTTGAAATTCCAGTGCTGGAAGATCACGGTCATATCTTGATTGTCGCAAAGGAATACACGATTGAAATAGAACAGAACGGTGTTTTTAAACTGCTTTGGAAAGGCAAAGTAGTAGCACCGTTTCAAGACTTGGCCGAGTTGTGCCACTTTATCCAAATGTCATGAGTGAAAAAAAAGAATTAGCCATCGTTGCGCTATCATCCAGCGCATCACAACCCAATAATTACGTTCTAATATTAGAGGATTTAGAGCAGCAACGCCGAATCCCGATTATCATTGGCATGCCCGAAGCACAGTCGATTGCTATTGCGATGGAGCAAATGCAACCAGCAAGGCCATTAACCCATGATCTACTCAAAAACACCATTGACACGCTAGGAGGCATCTTAAAAGAAGTGGTGATTCACGAACTGTTGGATGAGGTGTTTTACGCCCATTTAGTCATACAAAAATACGATGGCACCATCGTAGAATTGGACGCTCGCTCCTCCGATGCCATTGCGTTAGCAGTACGGTGCGGTGTACCCGTATTTTCCTTTGAAACGGTAATAGCAGCAGCAGGTATTTTGGCCAATTCTATTGCTGGTCGGCAAATCGGTGGTTCATTGGCACAGTATTCCCTAGCGGAACTGGAAGACTTGCTCGAAAAAGTAATTACAAAAGAAGACTATGAAAGTGCTTCTAAGATTCGAGATTATATTGAGCGGCGGAAATTAGAATAAAACAACGTTATTGTTGGAATTTACACTTTACATTTGTCCTTCAATTTTTATCCGCACTAAGATACAAATGCAAGAAAAAGTAATTAATCAAACCACCAATTGGATCAAGAGCGTTGTAATTGGTTGCAATTTTTGCCCTTTTGCTGCAAAAGCGATGCTACGCAACACCATCAGGTATGTCGTTGTGGAGGATACCGATTATGATGCCAGTTTGGAGGTTTTTTTAGAGGAATTGCGATTGTTAGATCGGTCGGAAGAGATTGAAACGACGTTGCTTATTTTTCCCAACCACTACGCCGATTTTGAGGAATACCTCGATTTGGTGGCCTTGGCGGAAAACCTAGCCTCGGATGAGGATTACGATGGTGTTTATCAAGTGGCTAGTTTTCATCCAAATTATGTCTTTGAAGGCGCAAAGTCCGATGATCCAGCCAATTATACCAACCGTTCGATTTATCCAATGTTACATATTTTGCGGGAGGAAAGTATCACATTGGCACTCCAAAACTTTCCCGATCCAGAAGGTATTCCTGAACGAAATATTGATTTTGCGCACCGTAAAGGGCTAAAACAGATGGAATTGTTGAGGTTGGCGTGTATGTGATCAACTTATCTAGTGCACTGGGATCCTATCATTCCGAACGCAGCGACTTAACAGGGTTTGCCAAAGCCGCTTTTACCGCTTGTCCACCTACCGTAAAAAACGCAATCAGCATGGCTAATGCACCCACTACACCAAACATCCACCATTGTACATCAATATGATACGCAAAATCGGAGAGCCAATGATTCATCGCCCACCATGCTACCGGACTGGCCAAAAGCAGGGCAATAAATACCAATTTTAAAAAATCGCTACTCAACAAGGCTACTACCGAAACCACCGATGCGCCCAATACCTTGCGGATACCAATTTCTTTCCGGCGTTGCTCGGTAGAAAATATGGCCAAGCCCAACAAGCCCAAACAGGCAATAAAGATAGAAATCAGCGAAAAAATGGATACCAATTGATGTACCAATGTTTCAGATTTGTACTGCCGCTCAAAAGATTTATCCAAAAAACCAAAATCAACAGGAAAACCGGGGTTATGCTGCTGCCAAGGTGCTGCAAAAGAGGCCATCACATGCTCCATTTGACCCGGTGCCGTTTTAATCAAGGTAAAATAGGTTTCGCTGGGTAGATACACCAAAACCAAAGGTTCTATTTCAATGTGCAGCGACTGCAAATGAAAATCCTTCATTACCCCAAGAATTTCTTGATTGCCCAACCAAAATTTGACCTTTTGCCCAACTGGTTCTTTCATACCCATCATGCGGGCGCAAGACTCATTAATCAGGTACTTGAGTGTATCGTTGGGTGCGCCAAAATCGCGGCCAGCCACCATCGTAATGCCCATTGTTTTGATAAAATCGTCGCCCACACACATCACTTTTACCATAGAGAGCGTTTTCGGGTCTTTACCGGGCCAATTCAAATCGCCGGAACTGTCGTCGATATTAATTGGCAATTGCTGACAAGTAGTAACAGATTGAATACCAGGGATTTGCAACAGATCGTTGCGGAGGGGTTGAAAATCATATCGGATACTGCCATCGAGGGTATGCACCAAAATATTGGAGCGGTCGAGTCCTAAGTTGGTGTTGCGAATAAAGTCCATTTGTTGTCTCGCCGTCAAAAGACCGATGAGCATTAAAATGGAAATGCCAAACTGAAAAACGACCAATCCCTTGCGTACATTGGGAAGCCCCGTGGATACATCTAATTTCCCTTTGAGTATCTCGGCGGGTTTAAAAGCGGATAAAAATAACGCCGGATAACTACCTGCCAACACAACTGTTCCGATCATTGTGGCGGAAATCAAGCCCCAAAATTGGGTATTTTGCCAGTTGATTGCGATATTTTTACCAGTAAGTTCGTTAAAGGCAGGCAACAATAAAACTACGGCTACAAGCGCAACGCCTGCCGATATCAACGACATCAGGAAGGCTTCTCCGTAAAACTGCCCAATCAACGCTCCCCTACCCGATCCCATAGATTTGCGTACTCCAATTTCTTTGGCGCGGTGTGTGGCCTTGGCCGTACTGAGGTTCATAAAATTGATACAGGCCAAAAGCAACAAAAATACCGCTAATCCGGAAAGTAGCCGCACATAACTAATTCTGCCGCCTACGGATTGTCCATTTTCCCATTTACCATACAAATAACGGTCTTGGAACCGCTGGATATGCAGATCAACAGACGCATGACTGTCTTTTTGTTCTATAAATTTTTGGATCTTTTGCGCCACTACCTGCTCGCTTGCACCTGCGCGTAGGAGGATAAAAGTATGTACTACACTGTTCGTCCAAGGATGATTTACGCTTTGCACCATTTTCACATAAGGCTCAATGGCCATAAATGCGTCTGCTCTTTTGAGTGTGCTATTGCTTGGCAGGTTGTACATCACGCCAGTTATTTCGGTGGCGCCAAAATCAGTGACATCAATGGTTTTTCCTACTACATCGGTGGTATTGAAGAACTTACGCGCCATATTTTCCGATATTACGATGGAATGGGGCGTGGTGAGTACCGTTGCTGGGTTGCCGTGCATTAAAGGGAAATCCAGTATTTGAAGGAATTCGGGTGATACTAGGTGCAGGTTAATTTTGTGGTGCTGCTCCCCTGCATTCATCAAAATCGCCATTTGATACGCCATTTGGCAAGCGTTTTCAATTTCTGGCACTTCTGTTTTAAGTGCGGCTGCTAGTGGAAATGGAGATGTTTCGCCAGTTTTGCGTTCGCCATCGGGATTGGTCAGTAATACTTTATACACCCGATCGCCATTGGAATAACAACTGTCTATCTGGTATTCGTCCAATACCCATAAACCAATGAGCAAGCAAGAAGCAAGGCCAAGCGACAGTCCCAAAATATTGATGGCAGTAAACCACTGCTGCCGCATCATTTGGCGGATCGCGATTTTTATAAAGTTAGAAAACATAGCGTTTTTGTTTTAGAATAAATGTAAAAAATTATCTGCTTCCATTTTGATCAAAACCGCAGGCTAAGTTTTTACGAATAAATAAATATAGCGTACAAAACAATATCCAATACTTTAGATCAATACTTCAGCAGTTTCCCATGTGATAAGCACCCTGTTGTTCAATGGGAGAACGGATGAAACGGATTAGAGCGGATTGTTTCAAAATGATCCGTTTAAATCCGGGTAATCCGTTTTGCTATCCTGTCTTAGTTTTGATCCATATAGAATATTGTTGTCAATACTTAGGCCGTTTTTGTAAATATTTGATTATCAATTCTTTGTAAAATAAATTCCCCAAAAATAATGTTCAATGTCGAACACATATTGTTCGGTTTCGGACAAATACAAACAGCGCAATGCTATAGGAATGAGATTTAAATAAAGATACAAATTTGGCGGCCTTATTTTGCCCCACTTTTCGTTATTCATCGGTTGTTTAGCACCACTAAACGCCCTCTTCATGCCTTAATAGTGACAAAATCGCCTCCCCAAATCTGTACCTTTATTTAAATCTCATTCCATAAGGGATTTCACCAAAAATAATAGGGTTAAAAATTATTAGAAACGCTTTGTAACTTTGCAACGCAAGTGCAATTACTTTTTATAAATCAAACCAATTTATGCAAAAAAAATCTTTATTATTTGTAGCATTATTTTTTATTTTTTCAAATATATCTGCCCAACAACTCAATTGGCTCAAAGAAGGGAATGCTTTTTTACAGCAAGAAAAAGGCGAAATTGTGCAAGTTTCGCTACCCGATTTGCAGAAAAAAACAATCGTGAGTAAAACAATGCTTATGCCCGAAGGCCAAAAAGAACCACTCCTCGTAAAAGGGTACGCTTTTAGTAAAGATCAAAGTAAAGTGCTGATTTTTACCAACACAAAACGCGTTTGGCGCGAAGAGACCCGTGGCGATTATTGGGTATTGGATATGGTTTCCAAAAAATTGACCCAAATCGGAAAAGCACGCCCCGAAAGTACGTTGATGTTTGCCAAATTTTCGCCCGATGGCACGCAGGTGGGTTATGTGAGCGAACGCAATATTTATGTAGAAAACCTGGCAAGCGGAAAGGTAAAACTACTCACTTCCACTAACGGAACCCTCAAACTCATCAATGGCACTTTCGATTGGGTATATGAAGAGGAGTTCTTCTGCCGCGATGGTTTTAGGTGGAGTGCCGATAGCAAAAGTATTGCTTATTGGCAAATTGATGCCAACAAAATCCGTGATTACTATATGATTAACACCACAGATTCGATTTACCCAACGATTATTCCGGTAGAGTATCCAAAGGTGGGCGAACGCCCGTCGCCGTACAAAATCGGGGTAGTGAGTATCGCAAAAGGTAAAACGACTTGGATGAAAATACCCGGCGATCCGGGCAATACTTATGTGCCGCGCATGGAGTGGGCTTCCAATAACGAATTGATTATTCAGTACCTCAACCGCAAGCAAAACGAGTCGAGTATTATGATTTGTGATGCCAAAAGCGGCCAAACCAATACCATTCACTACGAAAAAAGTGGTAGTTGGATCGATTTAGCCAATGGTAGTATGACCGATTATTGGACTTGGCTCAACGGCGACTTTAATTTTTTGTGGCAAAGTGAGAAAGATGGTTGGAATCATTTGTACCAACTTAACCGCAAAGGGGAGAACGAAATACTCATCACCAAAGGCAATTATGACGTGATAGATATCGTTCGCGTTGATGACAAAAATGGATTTATTTACTTTTATGCATCGCCCGATAATGCGACTCAAAAATACCTGTATCGCGTAAAAATAAACGAGAATGCTACTGCTGAACGCCTCACACCTGCTAATCAAGTGGGTACACATGGTTACCAAATTTCGCCAGATGGAAAATATGCGTTGCATACTTTTAGCAATTACTTTACCGAGCGACAACGCGAATGGGTCACATTGCCCGATCACAAACCGCTACAACCTAAGGATGGAATTGACTCCAAAATATCGGCGAAACCGGGTAAAGATAATCGTGTAGAGTTTTTTCAAGTGACTACCGTTGATGGCGTAACGATGGACGGATGGCTCTCCAAACCAAAAAACTTCGACCCAAACAAGAAGTATCCAATCGTCTATTATGTGTATTCGGAGCCGGCAGGAGCAACCGTAAAAGATATTTATGGTGCTGCGGAGAATGGTCTTTACAATGGAGATATGGCCGAAGACGGTTATATCTACTGTTCACTGGATGGCAGGGGCACACCCGCGCCCAAGGGGAGTGCTTGGCGCAAGGCTATTTACAGGAAAATAGGTGTTGTCAATATCCGAGATCAAGCGATGGGCGCGATGGAAATGTTCAAAAAATGGTCATTTATCGATACCAGTCGCGTGGCGGTTTGGGGATGGAGTGGCGGCGGATCGGCTACCCTCAATTTGCTTTTTCAATATCCTGATATTTACAAAACGGGTATTTCAGTGGCAGCGGTGGCTAATCAACTTAGTTACGACAATATTTACCAAGAGCGATATATGGGCATTCCGCAGGAAAACCTCGCTGATTTTATTGCTGGTTCGCCTATTACTTATGCCAAAAATCTGCGCGGCAACCTGCTCTATATCCACGGTACTGGCGATGATAATGTGCATTACCAAAGCGCCGAAATGCTTATCAACGAACTGGTGAAATACAACCGCCAGTTTCAATTTATGCCTTATCCCAATCGTTCGCACGGTATTTATGAAGGAGAAGGTACTACCGAGCATCTTTCTACGCTTTATACAGCGTATTTACGGCGGAATTGTCCACCCGGAGGACGATAAAATGTTCAATTTACTAGTAGGGATTTCATGTAAAAAACGTACAAATTGACATGCAATCCCTACGGGATTTTGGACCAATGCTTCATCCGGATTCTATAAACATACATTCCCTCCGGGAATTTGGGCGGCGGCTGGATAGTTACAAATTAAATCAATATTTATAACATTTATTAAAGAATACAAGCAAAAAATATGAAAAAAAGGGAAAAACTCGACATCATTCACAAGTACTACCCTACGGCTATTACCACAATTGATAGTGTAAATAAATTGATCGACTTTGTAGAAGAACAATTAGATTTGGAGCCACAAAAAGTAATGCTTGCAGATAGTATTTGCAGCGACGATGTGAATAGTATTCAATATCCGGCAAGGGCGCACGAGTTTTTAGGGCCTTTCAAAATGGGTGGTTTGGACGGATTTCCATTTACTGGCCTAACAGGTATGGGGGCATTTGCAAGCCATGTACCCGATGATGGCGCTGTTTTTATCTATTATGGGCCTCATATTGGTATCTCAAAAAATGGTGTTATTGGCGAAATTCATCGAATTGGGCAGAGTAAGCACACCGGCTGTTGTGGTGCAGCAAAGGGCGCGTTGAACAAATTGCTGAACGATCAAATTACGGCGGGTAATATTACAGAAATGGATTATCAAATGAATACGATTGAGCAAATATTGCTGCATCAAAAAGATCGAATTCTGAGTGCCGACAATCATTTATATGAGGCCACCGAGGTAATTTATGAAGCCATTGATAAGAGGATCAATGAACTGGTCGCACTAACGAGTTACAATTGTAAGTACGTTATTTTAATTGGTGCTATTTTAATCAACAGCGATAGCGATATGGGTTCATTCTCCTCCACCAAACGCTTTGAAATTATTGACCTCGCTACCAATATACGCACCAATTATTTGATGCAATTCCCTCTATAAAAATATGTTTACAAAACGCAATTACGGTTTTTGGATGACCTTTAATTGGTCTAAAATGCCCTTTATTTATGGATTTATCTATTCTGGTTTAGTAGGTGCTTTGGTTTTTTGGGCAAAAAAACAGTATAATATTGATATTTCTGTCCCTTGGCAGCCAGTTAGTGTAGTCGGTATTGCGGTAGCCTTTTACTTGGGTTTTAAAAACAATGCAAGTTATGACCGCACTTGGGAGGCTCGAAAAATATGGGGCGGTATTGTGAATAGCAGCCGCACATTTGGGGTAGCCGTACATGCCTTTGTAGTGGGTGAAAATAGCGACGCCATTAAAAAACAATTAATTTACAGGCATATTGCTTGGTTGAGTGCATTGCGCTACCAACTCAGACTGTCGAGAGAATGGGAGCATACGGAAGAACGCGTCATTGGTCAGTATCAGCCTGTAACATCGGAGAAATATTTTGCCAATTTAGAGAAAGATTTATGCCAATATTTGGATAAAACAGAGGTGGAAATGCATATAAAGAAAACAAATATTGCAACCCAAATCCTAAAAAAACAAGCGATGTATTTGCAGGAATTGAAACAGCAAAATTATTTTGACGATTTTAGGCACATGGAATTTCATAAACTTATTGGGCTGTTTTATGATGATCAGGGCAAGAGCGAACGGATTAAAAACTTTCCTTTCCCGCGCCAGTATGCGTCTGCAGCACTTTGGCAAACACTGATTTTTTCAGCATTGATTCCATTTGGACTGATCGATATTTTTACGGGTGGCAACGACAACATGCAGTGGATGGCCATGCCGTTCTCCGCTTTGATTATTTGGGTATTCTTTTTAATGGAAAAAATTGGCGATTACTCCGAAAATCCATTTGAAGGGACTTATAATGATATTCCAATTACGTCCATTTCAAGAAGTATTGAAATAGATTTAAGGGAAATGTTGGGCGATGACAATATTCCGCCAGCCTTGAAAAGCGAACATGGTTTTTTGATGTGAAAAATAAAAAATGAAAAAAGAAACAACTATTTGGGTATATTTTGGTTAATTAACTAGCAACAAATAATATTTATCCATGAAAAAGAATATCATAATCATTGGCATGGGTCAAGGTTTGAGTATGGGGATTGCGGAGCATTTTGGAAATGAAGGATTCCATATTGGTATGATGAGCAGGAGTGCGGAAAAACTGGCTGGTTTCCAAGCGCAGTTGGCCGAAAAGGGCATCAGCTCCGATTTCGTCTCCGCTGATGTGGCTGATACCGATCAAATGATCGAGGCCATTCATGTGCTACAATCAAAAATGGGTACGATTGATGTGCTGCAATACAATGCAGTCGATTACCGCATGAATCCTTTAATGTCCGAAACCGCCGATACTTTGACTACGGGCTTCAGAATTAGTGTAGCGAATGCTTTGGCGGCAACACTCGCCTTGTTACCCGATTTAAAATCGGTGAAAGGTGCCGTTTTATTGACTGGCGGCGGCTCTGGCAATCATCCAAATCCAAATATGGCATCTATTTCGCTAGGTAAAGCCGGTATTAGAAACCTCGCCTTACAATTGAATGAAGTGCTAAAAGCAGAAGACGTTTATGTGGGAACATTGACGATTGGCGGTTGGATTCAGCCCGAAAGCGAAACCCATTCTCCTAAGATTTTGGCAGAAAAATTCTGGGGATTGTACCAAAATAGAAATCAAGTAGAATTAGTTTATTAATCGAACACTTAAACAAATTATCAGTGAAAAAAATACTCAAAATTATTGGCTTCCTGTTTTTGGCTTTGGTCATTGGCATATTAATATTCGGTTATTCGATCCACGAAAAAGAACCGATGGGTCTCGAAAGCCCAGAAGCAGATCAAATGGTGCAAACCATATACACCACCCTAAATAAAACAGCATGGGACAGTACTCAATGGGTAAAATGGAGTTTTGCTCGTGGGCATCATTACCATTGGGACAAACAAAACAACCGCGTACAAGTGAAATGGGAGGATAAAGAGGTGGTTTTGGACCTCAATACCCAAAAAGGGATCGTAAAAAAAGCAGGTATCGTATTGACTGGCGAAGCGGCTGAAAAAGAGAGCAAAAAAGCATACTCTATGTTCTGCAACGACAGTTTTTGGCTCGTAGCACCATTTAAACTTACCGATCCGAACACTACACGCACCGTAGTTACCTTTCCTGATGGCCGCAAAGGCTTAAAAGTAAGTTATGGCAATGGAGGCGTTACGCCGGGCGATAGTTATGTTTGGTTCTTAGATGAAAAAGGTATGCCCACCAGTTTCAAAATGTGGGTATCCGTCATACCCATAGGCGGTATCACCGCAACTTGGGACAATTGGGTAACGCTATCCACTGGTGCTAAATTGGCGGCTTCACACCTCATAGGGGGCAAAGTAGAAAGCATCGCTACCAATATAGATGGCGGTATG
>JBEAVK010000443.1:0-25844 GCA_041160955.1 Bacteroidota bacterium | reverse complement strand
CATTTTTAAAACCGCAAGGAACAGATCACGTTTACGAAACTTTTTTTTAGTTTCGTAAACGTAATTTTCCACCATTTCAAAAGTGTATTAAACGTGTTTTTTTAAAATGTCCAGTAGTATGCAATGCACCTTTAAATATTTGAAATAATAAAATATGTACTGAACCTACGGCTCTCTTATGGTTGCGTAACATTGTGGCGGATTGAAATCCGCCGCTGCAATATGATCTGATTCTAATGGCTCGGCGTTCTGCGGAGATCGGCTCAAACAGAACTGGATAATTTGGGCAGTACCTTGGATTCATTTGAACAAAAAAGGGAATTAGGGAATATGAACAAATTTAAATCTCATTCCTTAGATACCACTAGGCCAACCTAATCGACAAAAAAAGCATCCAAGCATTGCGTAAATCATAGCACGTTTTTAAACACGAAAAATGAACAAAAAATACCTTTTTTTAGTCGTAATTGGCTGTATCGGCCTATTCACTTATTGTTCAAGTGGAAAAAAATCCCAGTTGCCAATAAGCGAAAAACCTATTTCCAAGACCAAGGCACAAGGATTAAAAGACTATTATCAAGACTATTTTACCATAGGAGTAGCCGTTTCACCCAAGGCATTGAAAACAGAGGAAGCCAACTTGGTTATTCAGCAATTCGGCAGTATTACCCCCGAAAATGCTATGAAAATGGCCCTAATCCACCCCAACGAAAACGAGTATAATTGGGCAGGTGCCGATTCCATAGTCGCTTTTGCGGAGCGCAATAAAATGAAAGTACGGGGGCATACATTGTGCTGGCATAACCAAACACCCGATTGGTTGTTCAAGGATAAATATGGTTTTACAGTAACTAAAGCCGTATTGCTGCAACGCCTAAAAGACCATATTACCACTGTAGTATCGAGGTACAAAGGCCGCGTCTATGCCTGGGATGTGGTGAACGAAGCCATTTCGGATAATTATGATCAATACTTGCGTAAATCTCCGTTTTTAGAAATTTGTGGTGAAGAATTTATCGCCAAAGCCTTTGAATATGCCCACGCCGCCGACCCGAATGCTTTGCTATTTTACAATGATTACAACGAAATAGATGCCGTAAAAAGGGCAAAAATCATCCGATTAATAAAAGAACTGCAAGCCAAAGGCGTTCCGATCCATGGGATTGGACTACAAGGACACTGGGCCATCAACGAGCCTACCAAGGTGCAATTGGAACTTACTTTAAAGGATTTTTCAGCAATTGGCCTGAAAATACAGATCACCGAATTAGATATTTCTGTATATCCCAAAGAACATATTTTCCGAGAAGCCATCGCGCAGGATACTTTAAACAAATTTACACCCGAGAGAGAGGCGCAACAAATCGACTCGTATAAAATGTGCTTTGAACTTTTCCGCCAATACCGCCAACACATTACTGGGGTTACGTTTTGGAATATTTCCGATCGCAAAAGTTGGCTGGATAATTTCCCCGTAAAAGGCCGGAAAGATTACCCGCTGTTGTTTGACCGCGATTTGAAGGCCAAAAAAGCGTTTTGGGAGGTAGTAGCGTTTTAAGGGCTATACCTCTTCGGGGCCTTCACCTACCCAATCTTGGATATAATATTCATTTTCACAATACTGTTTCAAGTCACTTTCGATAAATGTGCGTACTTCTTGTACTATTGTTCCAGGGTACAGCACGTGGATATTGGGACCCGCATCTAAGGTAAAATAGACCTGATGCCCCGTATCTTCACGATAATTGCGTATTTTCTCCATAATTGCCAATGAATTGGGGCGCATGAGCATATACGATGGGTTGCTGCACATCATAAGGGCGTGGAGCGTGAGTGCTTCATCTTCCGCTATTTTCCCAAATGCCGGCAAATCACCCATTTTCAATGCTTCCGACAAATTAGAAAGTCGCGCACGTGCCTGCGTATAGCGCGCCTCCGCGTAAGGATTGCCCTCCATCAAGGCGTGTCCTGCCCGACTGCTTACTTTTTTCTCGTCTTTGGAAACGATCAATATATCGTCGTGGAAATCCTTGAACGTATCGTGTAACCAACCCTCTGCACTGATCCCAAACAGATCGGAACTACCCGCCAATGCAGTAGTACTACCCCAAACAGACGCATGTGGAAAAATAGAACGACAAGCACTACCGCTACCCAAACGGGCAATAAAAGAGGCTTTTTGATCAAATTCAGCAGGATCTTTCAAGGTACCAAACAAATGATCCTCCAAAGAACACAAACACAAAGCCAAGGCCGACATAGCAGATGCCGACGACGCAATACCCGCTGAATGCGGGAACGAATTGCCCGAATATACTTTGAAACTCAACTGTGGCAAAAATGGATAAATAGGAATCAAACGTTCCAAAAATTTGACCATTTTAGCACGAAAAGCGGGATTCGGCTCTTGATGAAAATAAAATTCGAGGTCGATTTCATTATCGTAATTTTCGCGGAACTCAAACTCCAGCAACATATCGGTAAAAGAAGCCGAAAGCGTAAAACTAAACGACGGGTTGCGCGGCAATTGGTCGCCGTGTTTGCCCCAGTATTTTACAATAGCAATATTGCTTGGACTACGCCAAGTAAAGTCTCCCGCTTCGGGCGGATTGGAGGAATCGAGGATCAATTTTGAATTTTCGTACATACACTTTTGTTTTACGGTGCAAAGGAACTCCGAAACTGCCAAACAATTCCTATTTCCATGCAAAGAAATATTGCTTTTTCAAGAAAACATTTTACTTTTGCGGCATGAGTCGAATTTGGCAAAAAATCAGAAGGATTGGTTTAGAAATTTATTGTTTTCTCACAGCACCGCTAGTCGTCAAAAACTGTCTTGGTATGATTACCTTTACGGGGTTACTATTTATGACGACCATCTGGTGGTTGAAATGCTATACCAATCTTGGGCAAAACGTAGAAGTCCCCAATTTTGTGGGCATGAATTATAAAGAGGCAGTACGTTCTGCGCGTTCCCACAATTTTGATATTGCCATTACCGATTCCATTTATATGGAGGGTAAAGCACCCGGGCAAGTGCTTTCACAGAATCCTATGGCAAAAAGTTATGTAAAAGAAGGGCGCACAATCTATACCACAATTGTGAAAAGCACTGCTGATATGGTCATGCTGCCCAATTTAGCCGCTAATGACGATTACGATTTGTATAGCCGCCAGTGTAACCGGATGAATATCAAAACGCGTATTTCGGCGCGTGTACCATCGGGAAGGCTTCAGCCTAATGTCATTTTAGCGGTAATTAACCGAGCCGATACCATCACACATTTGCTACGCCGTGGCCATAAAGTAGAAATGGGTACTATCCTTGATTTTGTGGTGACCGAAGCCCAAACGGACGATTTGACGATCCCCGATCTGGTATGTATGACTTACGGCGAGGCCAAATTTATCGTTACCAATAGTGGATTAGCCGTTGGGCAGGTATTCAAAGATGGTACTGTGACGGATGCTGCTACGGCTTATGTATGGAAACAAACCCCGCCACCATCGGATATAGGGGTAACTGTTGGCCAAACCATGGATTTGTACCTTACACAAGATACTCCGCAGGGCTGTCGTTGATCGCCCTCCTTACTTCACAATATAAAACACGCAATATGGAAGACATAACCGTTCAAGAACTTAAACAAAAATTAGATGCTGGTGAGCAGTTCGTTTTTATAGACGTACGCGAACCTTGGGAATACGAAGAGTTCAACTTAGGCGCTCAATTGATTCCACTGGGCGACCTAATCAACCGCGCTTGGGAGTTGGAAGGGCATAAAGACGATGAAATAGTAATTCACTGTAAGTCGGGCGGCCGCAGTGGTATGGCCAAACAATTACTCACAGCGCAAGGATTTACCAAGGTGCGCAATACACTAGGTGGCGTGCTGGAGTGGAAGGCTACTTACGGGGGTTAGGCGTTCCTGCTTTTGCTCTAGCATAGCAGCGAATGCTTCGAAATAAAGTATTGCATCTTCTCTTTTATTGCGTTTTAACCACCTAAATCCGCCGGGCAAGTGTTTCAAAACACGTTTGTCGCTCAGGTATTCAATATGGTGGATATCGTTGTGGGTAAGTCCCAATTCAACGAGTTTTTCGACAATTAAATCTACTGGCGCATTGGAAGCCGGGCAATATTCCAATGCCATTTCGGTCCATTCACCATTTACGGTAATGGCATACCGCTGTATTTCTGCTTCAGTAAAAGAAGTAACGACTTGTGCAAGATTGCCGCAATTACATTGACCATGATGCCCCCAAGAGTAGGTAGCACCCGAACGCAAACGTTGTGCAGTAGCACGTAAAGCCTCAATGAGTGTTTGTTGTGAATTTGTCATAATTATTTCCGTTGCTATAATATACCACAACAAAGGTAAATCAATATTTGTTGAAATTTTTTTTCAAAGATGATATTTTCGGCCTCATTTTTGCATAAGTGTAATCATCATGTATTCAAGCACTTGTTTTAATTGTATTTTCCCTAAAGCCTGAACAGGTGCTGAACTAGACCTAAGTAACCGATTACACTTTTATTATTCCTAAGTAGATTGTGCAGCAAAAAAGTGCTCGTAAGCATTTTTAATTCGTGCTGTACAACTACTTACGGAAAGAAGGAACGAAAAACGATAGTTTGTTATTTTTCATAATAACACTGTTATTCCGTATCAATTTTGCAAATTCGATTTAATAATTTGCATTTTTATAAACTTTTCGTAACTTTGTGCGTTCAAAACGAAACTTCGTTTTTTAATACTAAAAACAAAACAACGGATTTTTAATCTGCTTTTAATCAAATAAACCCTCACAATGCGGATCCAATTCATCCTTTCATGTCAAAAGGGTACCATTATTCCGATCAATTACCAGTCCGAAATTTCCACTTGGATATTTACGGCACTCTCAAAGGCTGGTAGTGAACTCGTTGCTCATGTACAAGACATGGGCTTCAATATCGCGACACATGGATACAAGCAATTTACGTTTAGCCCATTGGCTATTTTCCCTTACGAGATGGATCAAGTCCGTCAGGAGTTCAAACTATTGGGCAACCAAGTAAAGATAGCGGTTTCGCTGTATTTGAATGCCAACTTTGAACAACAAGTCGTCAGTTTATTCCGACAATCGCCGCTGCAATTGGGTATGTTGGAAGGGAAACCTGCTTTTTTTGAAGTAAAGCATTGGCAGATTTTGCCCCGTCCCAACTTTAAAGAAGTACTCCAATTTAAGGCTGTTTCGCCCATTTCTATTACAAATACAGAAGATATTCCAGTCCCTAATCCTTATATTCTACCGGATTCGGAGACTTATGATATTAGTTTTTTCACGCACCTTATACGTCGTTTTAAAGCAGCGCACCAATACAAATCATTGGCCACTTTGAAACTGTTGGATCCTTCGTTCCCGATGCAGTATAAATTGATTGGCCAAGCCAAATCGCGCCTGATCCACCTCAAACATAGTGATGAAGGCTTGACTCAATTGCGTGGTTTTGTATATGAATTGGAGTTAAATGCGCCGCCAGAAGTTATGGAATACGCTTATTTCTGTGGATTTGGCGAATTCCCACACTTAGGTTTTGGTTTTGTTGATTTTAGAGAGGAAGATAAAAAAGTAGGTGCGCCCGGCCATAAGCCAGAGTATAACGCACAAAGACCACAACGGCCTAGGATCGGGCATTAAGAATCTAAATGGATTTTGATTATATGATGTACAAACCCCTATCTATGTTTGCCTTTTTGGGAACAATAGTGCTATCCGCAGGGTGTCAACTTGATCCACCAAAGGCTACGCTTTCCAATATTGTAGGCGACTGGGAGGTGGTTACTGCTAAGCGCAACAATCGTGTTACGAATCTTTTAAAAGGTACTTATTTTGCCTTTACCTCGGCGCAACAGGTACGTACCAATTTGCCAGTACATGAAAATACCGATGAATGGGTATCAGATTTTTCATTCCAACACGATACTTTAATCCAATTTGGAACACCACCGATTAAGTATATACTTAAAAACTGGTCTGATTCTACTTTGGAATTATCGTTTACCACCCGGGGCATACCATTTTACCTCAATTTAGGCCGTGCAAAAGATGCAGTTGGCGTTTCACGCGATACGATTATAGAAGAATAGCAAGACCTTATTTTATATTATATTTTTCTAAGCCACGGTACAAGCGGCCACGTATGGCATTCCGCAAACTTTGGGGTGACAATACCTCTATTTTCTCCCCAAAACCTAATAATTCCCGCTCCAATTCAAAATTCCAAATTACGGTTAACTGAAAAACTGTACCATCCTCGCGTTCTTCTGTGATTTCTTGCGAAGGATGCAGGGGCTTGGTCAATATATAAGGTGTCGTAGCCTTATCGGCTAAAAAAGCCACTTTAATGGCGCGCATACCTGCGTTTTTGGTTACTCCAATCATATCCTCAAAAAAGGAAGCATCCAATCCGCTGTCGATATAGGTGGATTTAGGTAAATGCTCAAAACCACGTATCCGATCCAATGCCAAAATCTGGGTATCATTAAATCCTTCACGGCTACCCAAAACAAACCAACGATTCCGGTATTCTTTGAGTAGTTGTGGATGAAAAACAAATTGCTGTCCTTCCCGCGCTTTGAACGATTGGTATTCCAACATCAACACTTTTTTATTGGAAATGGCTTCGTACAAGGGAGACAAGTGCTCTAAACCTACCAGATTTTCATTTTTTTCAAAGTCAATAATGGCAGATTGCCTGTGTTTACCTGTGAATATTTTATGTTGCAAACGCCCAATCATACCATCCACTTCCTGGAAATGGCTAAATCCTTTGAATTGTTGGAGGATAATGACCACCTCATTCAATTTGGACAAATCCTGCGCCGTCAAAGGAATATTGGTAATGGTGTATTTGGGGTCTTCGTAGGTATAAAACTTCTTGTCCACCACAATGATGGGAGCGTTATACCCTAGTTTTTCAGAACGCATGAGTTGGATATCCATCTGAACCGTGCGGAGACTCACCCCTTTTTTAATGCCTTCGTAATCGTACAAAGTATCGGAGCAAGCATCTACGAGGTTTTCTAAAGTCCACTTACGGTAACGGTTTTGTAAGCAGGCATCAATGGTTTTGTAGCGGATGAGGGCGTTTTTGTTGATTGACATGATGATGGATAAAAAATTTAATTAATTGAAAATCAATTAATTAAACTATAATTATAAATTAATTTTTCACAAAGATAAAAATAATTTTCCACTACGCAAAAACACTGCGTAGTGGCACTTGTACCTTTGTATCATCAAAAGCAGGACGGCAGTTGATTAGTGTCAATATAAAAACGCAACACTCCATCCTAATGACGTTTGGGAACTACGATAAGTGATGCTTGGTCAAAATACCGCAATACTATCGCCCCAAATGCTAAATTATCCTTGTTTGATTTGGCGGGTTATGGCAATACGCCGCTTGATTTGTCGAAAGGTAACGGTGTACATTTGATCGCAGGCTGGTCGGAAAAATATTCGATGTATTGTCGGCGATTGATGAAGGAGGAAATGCCATTAAGATAATTAATGCCATTGAAATATAGTAGAGATTTATTTCGGGGTGGTTTGAGCAAGAGCCGCCCCGAATCAATCAAAAGAGAATTTGGAATGTCGTAGTATCGGGATACTTCACTGTCAACGAATCCAAGCCCGATTCAGTTGTTACTTCCAAAGATATTGGGAAATGCCGCAGGTAAGCATTACTTCGTTAACTGGCGCGCCAAGTCGCAGGTTCAAGTCCTGCTTCTGATCCAATTGGATTGGAATAGCTCAGTTGGATAGAGCGGGCGCATAATATAAGCTGCTTTCCGCTTTTTGCTTTCTCAATTTTTAAAGAAATATTATGAACAATAAAAAGGTGTCGTAGATTAGAAATACTTCGTTTTGGACGAGTGGGACGTGGGTTCGAATCCCACTGGGGCGACTACAAAATATTATATTACCCCGTAGCTCAGTCTGGTAGAGCAACTAATTTTTCTATTCGTTTGTTGCCCTTTTTATTTTTTTAAGCGTCTAATTGCTGTTTTAATGCGGCGATTAGACGCTTTTTTTGTTCAATTTCTTGATCTTTTCGTTCAATTTCTTGATCTTTTCGTTCAATTTCTTGGACTTGTCGTTCAATTTCTTGATCTTTTTGCTCAATTTTTTGATCTTTTTGCTCAATTTTTTGATCTTTTTGTTCAAGGACTTTCTTCAGATCATTAATTTTGCCGACCCTTAGTTGAATTTCTGTATAAATTTCATCATCTATATCCATTTTCCTTCTTAACGCTTCCATATCTTCTAGGATTTGTCTAAAAGCGGCACTATATTTTGGATTTTTGAGCATCATTGTTAATCAATTTGTAGTGTATGTTGTGGTGTTTTAGCTATAGTTGGTACTACTGCTAATAGTAATCTTTATATTACTTTGTTTTTTATCCTTATTTTTTTTCTTCCAATTGCTGTTTTAATGCGGCAATGATCCGCGCGTATTCTTCAAGTGCCTGATCTTTTTGCTCAAGTGCCTGATCTTTTTGCTCAATTAGCCGTACGTTTTGCTCAAGTGCTTGATCTTTTTGCTCAATTACCTGATCTTTTTGCTCAAGTGCCTGATCTTTTTGCTCAATTAGCCGTACGTTTTGCTCAATTACTTGATCTTTTTGCTCAAGTGCTTGATCTTTTTGCTCAAGTGCTTGATCTTTTTGCTCAATTACTTTCTTCAGATCATTCATTTTACCGTCCATTAGTTGAAGTTCTGTTTCAATTTCATCTTCCATATTCATTTGTCTTCTTAATGTTTCATCGGCGATAGCTCTAGTGAGTCGATTTACGATTTTTTCTAGCAAAGGGTCGTCAATACTACCTTTGAAATCTAGCGTTTGATCGCTACTTGTAATATAATATTGACTAAATATGTTGAGTATTTTTTCTACACGACTTTTTTCATTTGGTTTTAGTTTGCGAATTTGGATCGTGTAACTTTCGTGATTTAGTAACCTTAGAAATTTATCCTTTGGTTCGTGTTCCAATTTATTTCCGGTTGTTGCATCTAGAAAACAATTAGTAACTTTAAGGATGGAGACTGGTACGTCATCCAAATTAAATCCTAAAAAATAGATCGTTACAATTTCCAACGGTTGGGAAACGGGTACACCATTTTCTATAATTTCATCTACTTTTAGGTAGTTTTCGCCTAAATACGTTCTAAATCTTTTTATATTGGTGCTGCGTTTGGTTTTTTGCAACTCAATTAAGATCTTTTTATACTGGCCGTCTTCCTTTTTAACAATAGCCACAAAATCCAAACGATAAATATTGATAGGCGGCCTATTATCAATATTTACCTCGGAAACGGTTTCCTGCGGTTTTACGTTTAATTCTATTATCTCTACACCGAGTATGACCGAAAGTAAGCCTTTAGCAATATCAATATCCTCTAAGAGATACTTAAAAACGGTGTCATATATTGGATTTGCAATTAGCATTGTTGATAAATTTGTGGTGCAAAGATAGGGGTTTTAGTCCTAAATCAATAATTTTTATTACCCTTTTAGTACTATTTCCTGCCCAGGCGTTGTTTTTATTTGTAGCATTTTACCTTCCATTGTGCCGTATTTCAACGTAACTGGCGCATATACAACACATAGTCCTCCTAGATGCGAAATAATTTTGACGGCCTTTATCACGAGTTTATTGTCAATGGTTTCCCAAGTAATATCCACTTCAAAACCGCCGCGTGCCCGAAGTCCGCGTACACTACCACTTGGCCATGCTGTCCTTGGTAGAGCGGGCAAAATATCAATCCAGCCTTCGTGCGATTGCAAGAGCATTTCGGCAATACCTGCTGTTGCTCCAAAATTACCATCAATTTGAAAAGGCGGATGCGCATCGAACAGATTGGGATAAAGCCCGCCTTTTTCACCGTAATGATTACCAGGATCAACTGGTTGAATTAAATTATTTAAGATCGTTAAAGCATGATCTCCATCGCGCAAACGCGCCCATAAATTGATTTTCCAACCCATACTCCAGCCTGTTGCCGCATCGCCGCGTTGTGTCAATGATTTTTTGGCGGCTTCAAATAATGTAGTGTTACTTTCCGTAATCTGATTGCCCGGATACAACCCATACAAATGCGATAAATGGCGGTGGTATGGATCTTCTTCTTTATATTCGGCATTCCATTCCAGTAATCGGCCATCTTGTCCTATTCTGAATGGCTGTAGTTTGGGTAATAATTGGTTCAATTGCTTTTTGTAAGCCGCATCTTTGATTTTGAGGATTTTCATGGCTTGTTGGCCATTGGTGAGTATTTCTTTGGTCAAAGCCAAATCCATAGCAGGCCCGGGCGATGTTTCGAGTACTTTCCCGTTGAGCACATAACCATTTTCGGGCGAAGTGCCAAAAGGTGTTTCAAAGTAGCCTTCCTTATTTTTGACTAATAATCCTGCCACAAACTGTCCTGCTCCGCGTAAAGTGGGGTAATGTTCGCGTAAAAAAGCCGTATCACCAGTGAATGAATAATGCTCCCAAATATGCTGCGAAAGCCACGCGCCACCCATTGGCCAATTGGCCCAACGAGGAGAGCCTTTACCATAATCGCCCACCGGAGCCGAATGTCCCCACAAATCCACATTATGGTGTGCGCACCAACCAGGAAGCCCGTAATTGATGGCGGCTGTTGCTGCTCCATTGCGGGCTGTTCGTTCTATCAAATCAAATAAAGGTGCTGTACATTCCGACAAATTACAGACCTCCGCAGGCCAATAATTCATCTCTGTATTAATATTTACGGTATAATTGCTACTCCAAGGTGGGCGTACATCTTTGTTCCAAATACCTTGCAAATTAGCCGCTTGGCCGCCTGCCCGCGAACTGGAAATCAGCAAATATCGACCATAATGAAATAGAAGAGCGACTAGACCCGGGTCTTGGTTTTTGGCATAACTAGCAATACGTCCCTTGGTATAGTCATTCATACCCCTTTTTTCTGGCAACTTAAGTTCCACCCGATTGTATAATGCCTGATAATCTTTTAAATGATTGTCTAACAGTTGGTTATAGTTTTTTTGCGCAGCACTTTTTAATGTTTTTTCTACTTCAAGGGCTGGATTTGCACTATTGCTACTCAGTTCTGATGCTAACAAAAGCATAGCCTCCCCATTTGCCCAAACAGTAATTCCTGTGGAATCATACTGAATACGAGCATTGGGCGCAACAACTTGTAGTCCTATTTCTGCTACCATGCCTACCCCGTCCCAATCATCGTATAGAACAGCTGCATCGCCTTGGAATTCTCCTCGGTAGGATGGTTCGACGTGCTTGGGGGCTTTTACGCTCATTTTTAGTATGCCATTTTCTAGGCGTATTTTATGGTGCAATGCTGACCCAAAACTTACCCGAAAGGCAACATCCTGTCCCGATCTCCTATTTAGACCAACCACCATTACACGATCGGGATAACTGATAAATACCTTTTGAGTAACGATATGATCTAGGCTATCTAAACCTAAAGTAACACTCGCAGTGGCTGTTCTTAGGTTAAGGTCGCGATAATATGACTTTTCTTTTACGAAGTCACTATTGTAATCTATATGCAAATCCCCCAACGGCAAAAAGCCTTGCGTAAATGGCCCTTGCATTTTTTTTAACAGCGCTTGGCCTTCTTCATATTCGCCGTTGGCCATACGTTTTTTTAAGGCTTCAAAAGCGGGTTTTGCAGTTGGGTTATTCCATTCCTTAGGTGCTCCAGACCAGAACCCCGAATGGTTCAATTGGATCAAATCGCTATCTGGCCGCCCCCACCACATGGCACCCATGATACCGTTACCAAGTGGCATGGCTTCTTCCCAGTAACGGGCGGGAGTATCATAGCGAAGCAGATGTAAATTGGCATCGAAATCGAAATCCATCACCTGCGCATGGAGCGAAGTGGAAAGCAGTAGTAATAGTAGTAAACGCATAGTGCGGTATCGTTTTTTAGACTTGTTGCGGCAGGAGACCATCCGGCCATAAATTGATCTTTTCGGCTATTTTCTCGACTGTATCGCTGCTACGAACTCGAAAACGAGCCTCAATCAGCCCAAAAATCTCTAATTTCATGGCTCGTCCGTTCCTACCGCAACAAGTCTATTGTAAAAAAGTAGCACCAAAGATAATATCAATACTTTAAAAAAGAACCGTAAATTCCCTAAAAATGATCCACCACGGCTATAAAATCAGTAAGGGGTGCTTACCTGGTCATCGGAAGCCCCCCTCACTGATTTTATAATGTGGTGCAGCCTTTTAATACTTACAAACAATCCCAATCATACAGCACCCTGCTAAAATCCCTTTTTTCTAAATCTGCTGCTCGGATAAAGAAATGCCCAACCCCCATATCGCCCCACATCAAATCGGCGCGTTCGTCGGAATCCAACTGAAAGAGTAACAACATAGGATCATCTGTGCGGCGTGGATCGTCTTGGGTGAAGTAAGCATAACCACCTACTTTATGACCATCAGCACGTACTTTTTTGCCAAAGTCCTCTTGTATATCCCATTCCTTTTCACCAAATTGCCTAAAAAAATCGGCACCAAAATGAGGATAAAAACGGTAATCGGTCATTGGCAACACACCTTCTTCTATAGCGAAAGAAAGTGGATACGATTCATCAGGATGGTGTGGTAATTCGTCAAAATCGCGTAAGAGTTGAAAATCCTTGCGCAATTGAGACTGATCCTGTACCGGATCGGGATGATAGATGACCCGGAATGTATCCGGGTTTTCGCCATCGTCAAAATCCATGCCGTACAAGTCGTCGTCGTAGATAAAAAACTGGATGATGCCTTTGGAGGGGAATGGCTCCAATCGCGGCATATCGGCAAAGTTGAGTTGTGCCAAAAAGAATAATTCGCGGCCATCAGGGGCGCAGGGCCATACCGCTCCTTTGGGCATATAAGGTTGTCCGCCTACTTTGCTTTCCCACAAGTTTAGTTTTCTAATGGGTTGCGTTTTGATGCGGATAAATGGTTGCTTGGTTTCCAGTAATTTTTCCCGGAACGGCTCTATTGCTGCTGGTAAATTGAATTGCATATTTTAATTTTATGAATTGCAAGTGGATAAAAAATAGTAATAATTTTTACCCACTTTTATAATTAATTGAATATCAATGTTTTTTGTAACTATTTAGCGTGGCACCAGTAATTTCCCATGTGACATGCACCCCGTTGTTCGATGGAAAAACGGATGAAACGGATTTTACGGATTAGAGCGGATCGTTTCAAAATAATCCGTTTAAATCTGGGTGATCCGTTTCATCCGTTTTGCTATCCTGTCTTAGTTTTGATCCACATGGGAAAGTGCTGGGGTAGCACACGGATTTTAAAGATTTTTTGTAAAAAGCAGATTTCTATCAAGTAAAACAAATAAATCCGTGTCCAATCCGTGTAATCCGTATGCTATCTAAGTTTTTACGTTTTTTTTAGAAAAAGAATCAAATTTTATCATTTCTGCGCATCTAGCCCAAACAACAAACGCATTTGAGTACCTTTTCCTATTTCCGATGCCACTTCGATCTTTGCTTGGTGCAAACGCAAAATACTTTCCACCAATGATAGTCCTATCCCCGAACCAGCCACCTTGGTTTGTTGCACACCTCGGTAAAAAGGCTGAAAAATAAGGGGCAAATCTTCTTTTGGAATACCCGGCCCATTGTCTTGGATAATTAGTTCAAGTGTCCCGTTTGAATATGCGCTAATTGTCGTTTTTACGGTATGATCGGGTGAAAACTTGCAACCATTATCAATCAAATTGGTCAAAGCCAAACGCAATAATGCTTCATTTCCTTTGATGTCTAATTGTACCTCGGAATCAATATCGCCTGTTAGGTCAAATAGAATATGATAGGTCGGCTTGGCACGCAGCAGGGCGGCTCGTACTTGAAGTAAGATCTCATCGAGCCGCAATGTGGTAAAACTGATATTCGAATCCTCGGAGTAAACCCGCGCCATTTGTAGCAGTTTTTCGGTAATATCGGCCATGCTCTTGCTGTCTTCTAATACCGATTGTAGTATTTCGCGGTATTCTTCATTGGTTTTCGGCTTGTTTAGTCCTACTTCTAATTGGGCGATTATTACCGAAATGGGGTTTTTTAGTTCGTGCGAAACGTTGGAAATAAATCGCTTTTGCATTTGAAAAGCAAAATAAATGCGGTCGAGGAGTCGGTTAAAGGTGTGTACCAAACGCCCTATTTCGTCGCGATTGGGTGTTTCGTTGAGCCGGGCACTCATGTTGGAGGGTAGGATAGTTTCTACTTGGTTCACAATTTGAGATACTGGTGCTAATGCCCTGCCTGCAAAAAACCAACCGGCCAGCGCTACAAGGCTTATGCCTATTAGGAAACTGATTAGGAGGATGCGGAATAGTTTTTTGAGTTCTTCTGATTGGAATATGGAGGCCGCTACTACTACGTATTCGGTGCCGGAACTGGATACATGCCGAACGCCCAGGGCGGGCATTTCGCCGTAGGTGATCCTGCATTCACCTTGTGCCAGGATGCCATTGAGGGTTTGGGCATTGAGATCGCCACTTGGTAGGTTGAGGGCAAAAACTTTTTTTTGTTGGGTGTTGTAAATGGCGATGGCTTCTGTGGCAGGAATGAGGCTGGGGGCACCGGGGGTTACGGGGTTTGCTGTTGCTAAATTGGCTTCTTGTCGTAGTACCATTTCGGCGGTCATTGTTGCTTTGAAACGTAGGCCACGGTAGAATTCGTCTTCGAGCGATTGCTTGTATCTGGTGTATATACCTGCTAGCGTTAGGAGTAGGATGGCCGCTACGGTGATGATGAATTGGATGGTGAGACGTGTGCGGATTTGCATTGGAACGGGATGGTATGGTGGTATTGGGCGCGCGTTGAGCCGCAGGGCGTTGCCCTGGGCTGGATATGTCGCCCTTTCAGGGCTAGTTGCCCATTTCTAGTTGGTTGCGGACGAGTTGGAAATATGTTCCTCGGTTTTGGGTGAGTTGTTCGTGGCTGCCTTGCTCTATTACTTCTCCTTTTTCTAGTACGATTATGTTGTCGGCATGGCGTACTGTGCTTAGGCGATGGGCTACTACTACTACGGTTTTGCCGTTGAATACTTTGTTGAGGTTGTCCATTACGACGCGCTCGTTGTTGGCGTCTAGGGCGTTGGTGGCTTCGTCGAAAAAGAAAAATTCTGGTGTTTTGTAAATGGCGCGTGCAATGAGGATACGCTGCTTTTGTCCTTGACTGATGCCTGTTCCTTCTTGCCCGATTTTGGTGTTGTAACCTAAGGGCAAACTTTCAATAAATGATTGAATATTCGACATTTCTGCGGCATGATACAAGCGGCGGCGGTCAATAATTTCATCGCCTAGGGCAATATTTCGCGCAATGGTATCACTAAAAACGTAGCCATCCTGCATCACAACGCCACATTGTGAGCGCCAAAGATGGGTGTTGATATTGGACAAATTAATATCGCCTAAACGCACTTGGCCAGCCGTAGGTGGGTAGTAATTGAGCAATAATTTGAGCAAGGTGGTTTTGCCACTTCCACTCGAGCCTACAATCGCTGTAGTTTTGCCGTACGGAAATACCAATTTGATATTGCGCAATACCATCGGGTCGTGCGGGCCACCATAACGGAACGACAAATTATCCATGACCAAAGACTTGTTTTCCGGCATGAGTGTCACTTTGGATACATCAATGGGCTCTTCTTCGGGACGGTTGTGGATCTCATTTAGTCGCTCAAGACTGATTTTGGCTTCTTGCCAACCGATCATAAACTGCACAATAGACTCCAGCGGGCCGTTCATTTGGCCTATAATGTATTGTGTGGCCAACATCATACCAAGGCTCATTTCGTGTTCCATTACGGCACGGGCGGCAATGAACGAAATAATGATATTTTTACCTTCATTGATAAATGATGCGCCAGCCCTTTGAAACTGATCGGTGGCGAGGTATTGCACATTGATACGGAACAGTCGGGCTTGTATGCGTTCCCAATCCCAGCGTTTTTGTTTTTCGGCATTGTGGAGTTTGAGTTCCTGCATACCGTTGATCAATTGAATCAAATTACTTTGGTTCTCGGCCATTCGTTCAAAACGGCGATAATCAAGCGTACGGCGGCGGTTCATAAATAACAATACCCAACCCAAATACAGCAATGCCGAAACAGCAAATATGCCACAAATCAAAGGGCTGTAAAACAGCAGCACCATCATAAAAATGAGCAAACTGAAGATATTGAATAAGGTATTTAAGGAAGAAGAGGTCAAAAAACGCTCTACCCGCTCGTTATCATAGATCCTTTGCAAGAGATCGCCCGTCATTTTGGAATCAAAAAACGCCATTGGAAGACGCATCAATTTGATCAAAAAATCAGAAATCAGGCTAATATTGACCCTTGTACCGATATGCAAAAGGATCCAGCCTCGAAGGAATTCTATCGACATTTGCCCAACAAAGAGCATCCCTTGGGCAAATAAAATGAGCCAAACAAAATTAAAATCGCGCAATTGAACGCCTTTATCCACCAATGCCTGCATCAAAAATGGAAATACCAATTGGATAATACTTCCAAAAAACAAGCCCAACAGCAATTGTATAATCAAGTCATTATGCTGGGTGATATAGCGCCATAGGAAGGAAAAACCCGAACGGGTCGTCACGTTTTGCTCGCCGTCGTCCTGCCGGTCAAAATCCGGGGTAGTGGCCAATACCAGGATAATTCCTTGCGGTTCGGTGGCACTAATATCCCTATCCCAGCCCTTTCTGAAATCCGAGGCCGTCATCCGTAATTTGCCAATAGCCGGATCTGCCACCAATACTTTATCCCCATCAAAGCCATACACCACCACAAAATGGTCATCAGACCAGTGTGCGATACAAGGCAGCGGCACATCTTCTTTTAACTTGGAAAATGGCACTTTAATGCCTAATGTACGGAAGCCAATCCGCTCGGCAGCATCGGCAATACCGATCATCTTGGCACCTTGTCGGTCCAAATGCGCCAAATCTCGAAGGCTTTCCAACGAGTAATGCCTGCCGTAGTGCCGTGCGATCATGCGCAAGCAAGTAACGCCACAATCGGCTGCGTCTAATTGTTTATAAAAAGTAAATTTATCACCAAACACGGGGGCGAAGATAGTGTTTTTTGAGAAATTGCGCCAAACAATGGTAGTTTTGAATACAACGCATCTTAACTTTGTCCAAAATATGCAAAATATGCGCTACTCAATATTTATAATCGCCCTCATACTGGGCATTGGTTGTCAATCTACGCCACCCACGGAATCCAAAACACCGATAGCCGAAACACCCACAGCATCAGTCGCTACCGAAACAGATACTATTAAAAATACGGCTGCTGAACCCCAAAATACACCCGTTATTGATAAAAAGGAAGCGATCGAGCCTACCACAACGCCAAAAAATGAAACGGTACCAATATTAAAAGAAAAAATTGCACCAAAAAGTAGTCCTGTAACTGCCGTTAAACCTGAAAATAACGCCGCTAAAACAAGTACTAAAAAGGCCGAGGCGATTGATAAAAAAGAATTTAGCAATATTGCAGATCTCGCACCTGATATTAAAATTGATATTCGTTATGCCACGAAAAACAATTTTACCAAAGCACAAATCTACGATTGTCCCAAATGCCTCCTGCGTCCTGCTGCGGCAACGGCCTTAGTAAAAGTGCACGAAGCCCTCAAAAAGCAAGGATACGGTGGCCTCAAAATGTTCGATTGTTACCGTCCGCGCCCCTATCAGCAACGGCTTTGGGACAAAGTACCCAACCCCGATTACGTAACACCACCCACCAAAGGCTCTATGCACTCCCGCGGTGCAGCCGTAGATCTTACCGTTGTGGACAAAAATGGCAAGGAACTCGACATGGGTACGGAATACGATTTTTTTGGCAAAAAAGCCCATTTCGATCACCTCGATTTGCCCGAAAAAGTACTCGCCAACCGCCGTATGCTCCGCAGTGCGATGGAAGCAGCGGGTTTTGAAGGGATACGGACAGAATGGTGGCATTTTTCGTACCGGACAGGAAAGTATGATTTTTCGGATTATTTATGGCCTTGTGAGTAAGGCAAATAACAAAAGAGCGGACACCCCACCATTCACACCAGCGATGGGGCATCCTACTCTATTTGCAGTCTTAGTATCTTGAATTATTTTTGTTGTCTGTGGAACGTGAAAGTTTTCGCGTTCCGAAAGCGATGGCGACGGGATTCGAACCCGCGACCTGAGGAGAGACAGTCCACTATTCCACCAACTGAACTACGCCATCGGGTAATATCGTTTGGTGCAGGTGCTGATCCTATCACGAACAAAATTTTATATTGCGATTTGCGGTGTGGTGACCGCTATTGCGATCATTAACGCCGTTGTTTGTCCCGAGTATACTTCGGCTCTGTAGGTCTTGTGCATGAAAATCTTACTGTGAACCATAAATCTATGCACAAAACCTAACAACGCTCAGTATAAAAGCACCTGCGCATCGATCTCGGTCGGCTTGGCGCTTACTTCTTTTTGGATGGTTGGATAATGAATAATGAATCATGTTTTTTTGAATGCTTAATTGTGCTTTCTGTAATGCTTAACGGTGTACGAATAGGGAAAGTTCCATTTGATGGAATTTTGAGATTCCCCCCATTTTTCGACCAGAAAACTACTTAAATTAAGCAGTAAAAAATGATAAATTTATTCGAAGCGGAGGGCAGAATAAACCGCCACTCCTGCTAAGAATCGTGTATTGTTGTGTGTGTGTACGCTAAGGTATGATAAGTTTACCTTGGGTGTATACTTCGTATGGGATTTTATATCCGAGTGCTTCGTGCGGCCTTTCTTTATTCCGAAAATGGAAGTAATTTTTGAGACCATTGTAGAGGTCTTTACCATTTTCGTACTCGTGTAAAAATACGTGTTCATACTTCACATCTCGCCAGAGGCGTTCGATGAAAACATTATCCAATGCTCTTCCACGCCCGTCCATACTGATCTGAATTTCTTGGTCAAGCAACACCTGTGTAAACTTCGGAGAGGTAAATTGGCTTCCCTGATCGGTATTAAATATCTCTGGTTTAGCCCCACTTCGTAGTGCGTCCTGAAGCGTCTGAATACAAAAGTTACCATCCAAAGTATTGGATAATCGCCAAGACAAAACCAAACGGCTACTCCAGTCTATAACGGCACATAGGTACAAAAAGCCACGCACCATCCTGATATAAGTAATGTCGGTTGACCACACCTGATCGGGCCGCTCAATCTTCATTCCACGCAGCAGATAAGGGTAAATTTTATGACCTGGGGCGGGTTTTGATAAATTTTTCTTCGCATAAATGGCTTGTAAACCCATTTTACGCATCAAACGCTCCACCCGTTTCTCATTGACTAAATACCCTTTTTGCCGAAGCATCCAGCACATCCGGGGTACGCCATAAAACGGTGTTTTGACGTACTGCTCGTCTATCAGACGCATGTATAACAGGTTCTCTTCGCTATCGCCGCATGGCTGGTAGTACCAACTGCTCCGAGGTATGTCCGCCAAAGCACATTGTCGTCGAATGGACAAGTTTGACTGTGCCGATATCCACTCCATCCGAACCTGAGTACTTACGTCCCCAACTTTTTTTTTAACCACGATAACTCCGTTTGTAATTCGCCGATCTGTTGGTACAATCGTGCAGTCAGGTCTGCATCTGACGCGCCAGGACGACCCCGTTGCGTATCGAATATCTCCTCTGCTCGATCCGTCAGCGTTTTCTTCCACGTCGAAATCATCGCTGCATGCACCTCATGTTTGGTCGAAAGTTCAGACAAGGTCTGGCCTCCTTCAACTGCTTCTAAGGCTACTTTCGCCTTAAATTTTGCCGGAAAATTCCGTCTCCCTTTTTTCATAAACAGTACTTTTTTTAAAGTGTAAAATTAGTAACTTTACTGCTTATTTAACTGTCCAGTTTTTGGGGGGAGCCACATTTTATGCCAACCTTGTAGTTGTTACTTCTCTAAAAAACGAGAAAGCCCTAAATTTTTTCGGATTTTTTTTCGGATTCTATGGATTGCTTTTGCATCTTTAAATCACAAGTATTTGATAATGAGCATTTTATTTTTATGGAATCGTTTTTGAATCTAGTGAATAGATTTAATTTTAACCATAAAATAATTCATTATGCTATCACTTGTAATAATTCTATTGGCTGCTATCGCCATGTTTGCCAACGGCGGCCCTAAAAAAACGACCCCATACAACGACGGTTATTTTTTCTTACCTGATCAACGCTACGAATACGAGGAATATCCACCTCGGCATTACTACCGCAATAAACGTATGAAACGCAAAGATTACGAACGCTACCACCAGCCGGAAAGTAACGGTACTGGGTGTTTTATGATTGTTTTGTTGATTGTGGGGATTTTATTGGCGGTGGTTATGCGGGGGTGATTTTTTACGAAGAATAATTTGACGGAGACCATCAACAACCTTAACAAAAGCTTCATCGGGGTTGCTGTAATGGTTGCTAATAATTGGTTTTTTATAGCCATCCAGCGGAAGACCTTGAAAATCTGCAAGTTCTGTTCCTTCTAAACTATAAGGGCTTAGATAGATAGGAATGATACTAACCTTGTTTGTCAAAGCATTCTTTATTTCAGTATTCTGAATATAATTTGAGGCCATAAAATTAGCACTAATTAAGAAAAGGATAATATCTGATTTATTCAAATTGGACAAAATTGCATTATCCCACTTTTCTCCGGGCAATATTTCTTTATCCGTCCAAATAGTTGCTAAACCCGCTAATTCCAAAGAACGTAAATGTGCTTTGAGTTTATCTTTCCATTCAATATCTATATGAGAATAAGAGATAAATATCCGAGCAATTCCCTCAGAACTACCCTTTTCGGGCATTGATACTCTATTTTTTCTATTATAATCTTTTATATACTCAAGTAGTTTTTGAGTAGGAAATATTTTACTAGTGCGATCAGGTTGGCTGTTTTTAATGGCATCACCCAGTTTAGTTCCCTCTAGATTAAGTTCCTCTAGTAATTTACAATGTAATATTATTTCTTCTGCGGGCAAATATTCCAGTTCTTGATTATGGGAAAGGTCTAACTTTTTTAAATTTGGAAATCGAGTGATTGATGCGGGCAAGCCTTTTAACCTATTGCCTGAAAGACTTATGGAAGTTATATTGGAGTATATTTCAGGTAGCCTAATCGGAAAGGCATATAAGTGTTTTTGATTAAAGTCAATCTTTTCTTTGCTCTTCCCAATTTTTTTGATTAATTTCTCTTCAGCATCATAAATCAGCTTATCTGTTTTTGTTTTAATTTTATCAATTAATTTACCAAACTGGCTAAACTCATGCTTAATCTCGTCTAAATCATCATAATACCCCTTAGCCGATGTACCTTTCTTATAATTTGAAAAAGTACGCAACCAATTTTTAAGTCTATCTAGAAAATCATCATCCTTTTTTTGATGGTCTAAAAACACTTCCATTGTTTCCGAAAAACGCGAATTATTATTCCGTTCAGCCATCAAGAGTTCCTTGTTTTTAACATCAGCCTCGATTCGACCAATCATGGCACTACACCACGACCCTAAATGCGTTATAGAATCATAACGCGATAACTGCCGCGACAAAGCCGCTTCATGCAGATACACCTCTGAAATTTGGCGCATCAATAACCTAAAGAAATTGAGCCGAAACAACTCAGGGGTACAGATTGGGTCTCCACCACCCGCAATATACCACCGTTCATTAGAACCATCAATATTGAGTTGTTTTAGTTTATCTGTAAAAGCAAATGGGAAAGATGAAATAGGGAAAACCCAATAACGCCCAAATGGACCTCGTTTGAATTTTTTCCGCTCTGGACTCGTGGCTATTTCTAATAAAAATTCATGCCCGTAAGCTTTGAGTCCAACGCTATTCTCTATCTCGCTATCTCCAATTAGATAATCTAAGAGGATTATGTCAAAAGTTTGATCTTTTAGGTGTTGAATACCCTTAGAAATAATCTTGTCTTTACCATTTGTGGATGCGTTAATATTTAAAAATTTAATTATTTCTCCATTAAAATCATTTAGCCATTGCTCAATGATTTCTTTTTTATTCTTTGGGGCACTTTTATCTATTGTGGAGATATTTTCTTCAGAATAATCATCCACAAGGAGCATATTCCATTGTAGTTTCATCAACGAAGTTTTATTCCTGCCTGCTTCAAAAAACTTAATAAACTTATGAACCTTTTGTTCCATCATTGTTTCGGAATGAAACTTAAATGGCGTAACAGCTTCGTGGTGTCCATGATCTCCATATTGGGCAATGACAGAATTTTCGAGCATCCGATACTGGAACTCTCGAGTAGATAAAGCCGCTAAGGAACAATATAGACGCAAATTAGAATACGTAATAATTTTATTCAAAACGTGTTTGAAATTTTCTTCAAAAACGTCATTATTCGGCACATAACGATGCCAAATACTAGAGTCTAAGAATTTAATACGTGGATCTAATTGGAGTTCATATTTTTCAAGTTCACCTCTTCTACTATCTTGCCAGTAAGGCTTCTCATCTGTCTCAAAATCTAAGTTCGGTGATTCCTCATACATTGATAAAAAGTCTTTTCCACCAATAGTAATAATCGGATGAAATTTTTTGTTTTCGCTTTCTCTTGTCTCTAGTGGATTATGAATTTCACGTGGATGCAATTCCTTGACGTCCTTTTCGTTTACATTTAATTTTACTTTAGCTAATTGATTCAAAAAATTTCGATCTATTAGATGCTTGTTTTGCACCAAAAGGATCTGTACAATAGTATCAGGAAAATCAACTGCTCGAAAACCATTATCTTTATTCTTCTCTTTTTTAGTGCTATCAAATAGATTCTTAATCTTCTCAATAATCGTTTTCCATAATCTATGATCGCCTGTTAAATTAAGTGATTCTGTATTATTTGAATTTAACGAATAAAGATGGTCAATACCATTGCTCGAATTTGCTGCAAAAAATTGCAATTTGAGATTTTTTATCATTTTTGAAGGGGGAGAATTATTTTACAAGGTAAATTTTTCACGAATACGTGGAAACTGCGCAAATATCTCCGGGAAATTACCATAACAAGTACGAATCCTTGCGCGCATGTGATCCGTGCCTTTGTAACCAAGCATAATTGCTATTTCGGCTTTACTGTTCCCCGTTTTTCCGAGCATGCCCTCTATTTTTTGCATATCGCTCACAGCCTTCGATCGTTTATTTCCTATCACAGAGCCACCAACATACGCTATTGCGGGAACGGCAGTTGCTTCCACTGGTGCCGCAGTACCCATGCCAGAGGAAGCACTCTTCAATCCTTCTTCATAACAATCCATATCTACCTTATCTTTTTTACGTAGATCGCGCCAAAACATCATATTGTCAATTGTGTTGCAGAGTTGACGGATATTGCCGGGCCATGTGTAATCATAGATGGCGCGTAAAACATCAGGTACTAATATTTGTGTTGTACTTGTTCCATATCTGTGTAATAAATAATAGTCAAGGATAGGTATAATATCCTCTGTGCGCTCCCTTAACGGGGGAATTTCAGACGTAAACCCAATCCGATTCCGCAAATCATCCCTAAAATTCCCTTTCTGTACTTCGCTATATAAGTTTTTATTGGTTGCCAAAATAATTTGGACATCTACTTCTATTTCATTAGTAGAACCCACCGGATTAATAGTGCGTTCTTGCAAAAAACGCAATAGCTTCACCTGAATATCGCTATCAATATCTGCAAACTCATCAAGCATCAATACACCTCCGTTTGCTTTTTGAAAATAACCGATCCGCTCTTCTGTTGCTCCTGTATAAGCACCCTTCATCACCCCAAACAACTCGCTTTCTAGCAGCGACTTAGAGATGGCCGAAAGATTGACAGAAACAAATGGTTTATCCTTCCGTGGACTACAACTATGGTAATAACGCGCTGCGACCTCTTTACCAACGCCAGTTTCGCCAGTTAACAAAAGCGCAATTCCAGGTTTTTGCGCAAAATACTCCAAAGTTGCTTTCAGCTCCAACATACGTGCTGCTTCTGCAATAAATGGGTGTTTATTAGCAACCTCACCTTTTTTCAAACGGTCAATCTCTTTATCTTTTTGCTGTATGGTCTCTTGTGCTGTACTATCTTTAATGGTTTCTTGAAATTGGCTATCCCAATACTCAAAATCAATATCGTTTTTAGGTAAAAAACTTTTTGCACCGCGTTTCATGGCATCTACCGCTGTTTTGATTTTATCATCAGCGGTAATGGCGATAATGGGTATTTCAGCATATTTTTCCTTGAGTTCGGGAATGAGATTAAGACCCGTTGAGGGATCTTTACCATCGAGCATCATATCCAAAGCGATTAGATCAATGGCAGTACCTTTTTCTTGAAGTATTTCCCACATTTTTTCGGCATTTAGGACATATTCGATGGAATACTTTTTCCGAAAAGCCATCTTAAAATCGGTATGAAACCTAGGGTCATCATCTACTAATAGCAAATTGTGTTTTTTATCACCCGATTCATCTGCAATTATTTTTACAGGTTTGCGCTGCACACGCCTCAATTCGGAGAGCCACTCACTGACTGAATTATTTTGTTTGGCAATAAATGTTTTCGCACCCTGTCGCAGTGCCCGGAGTACAGCGGTCGCACTATCATCTTGGTTTATGGCAACTACTGGCAATAGAGGGTATTTGCGGGTTAATTCTGCAATTAGCACCAGTCTTTTTCCCGCTGTAGTCTGGCCTTTCGGCACCAGTTCCACTACCACCAAGGAGTAATCAGCATTGTATTTGATTTTTTCCCACATCTCATCTGCATTGGTCACCACCTCTATTTCAAAATCATTTTTTAGCATACGCTGAAAATGGTTGCGAAAAAAGGGATCACTATCCACCAATAATATTTGCTGTAGTTTTGCCATAATTCTGTTTCATGTTAGGGGTGAATATTGGTATTGAGCCCTTGGATACACCATTTGCTCATTTCAGCTAATAACAAATCAATTTTATCATTAGTTTCCATAAAATAGGCTAGCCGATTTTTCAATAATTCCGCATGAGTACAATCTTCCCAACCCAAACCTAATTGTTTGGTACAAGCCGATAACGCCGCAATATGATCTAAAAAAGGTGCAGCAGCAAATATAGCGGCATACCGATTCCAACGCTGAATGGTATTTCTAAAAGCTTCCAAGGTATCTGGTTCGTTCAAGTATTCCATCATATCTTGATACTCGTCGCTATCTTCCACTATTGTTTGGTGAGCTAATGCACAACGGCGTTTCACGACAATAAACCAGTCCATAAAGCCATTTTTATCATGTCCATCCCTGAATTTCGCCCAAATATCCCGAAGATCCGCCCCCATAGTATCAAAAGGTTGCCAGCCCTCGGCGACAGTTTTGCTGTTTTGCAAGAACGCCTCAAAATTAGGGGGTAAATCATACCAATGCAAATAATTTTCACGTGGTGCGCTATCATGCCAACCTGCTTGTATCACTTTGATCGTTGGATATGTATCAGCAAGATAATTACGCCAAACGGGTTCGGGCGAAATCCAAGTACCTTCTTGGTCGCGCACTGGTGTCACCAGCAGTACCACCTTTGCCTCAGATAACAAGGACGGGCTGTACGGTACTGGTACGTAACCATTGTCCTTAAACCAGTTTTTTCTGGCAGGAATAAATGGCCAGTCGTGTGGAAACCAAAGAATTTGTTCAGACATGGTTACAAATATAGTGGTATTTCTTTAAAGCATTGATAC
>JBEAVK010000441.1:0-30015 GCA_041160955.1 Bacteroidota bacterium | reverse complement strand
ATCATCGTGTATTTTTGCTATTTTTCGGTATAAATCCGCTGGATGTTTGGATATATCTGCTCCCGTTTGGAACCTCACATTGGGCATAACTGTCTCATCGTAATCTTTTTCGAGATCGTAGCCATAGCAATCATATACATCGAACGGTTCTCCGCCACTTATAAATACCACGGGGAGCGAATAGGCATGCACATCAAATCCACTATACATAATGTTAGGATTATTACCTTCGGTTATATAATTAAACTTACCATATTCTGGCACCTTCCCCGTAGATTTTACTTTATAAGTGGCCAGTTTCTCTTCTAATGTGGTATATTTACTGGTTTTGAAATGGATTTTATACAGTACAAAATCAATTTTATGCGTGGACAGATCGGGGCGTAAATAACGACTCAAGCGAGCAGTACCTGCTTGCACATACTGCCATTCCTCGCCAGTGTATGCCCAATCTTCTTGTTGTATAATATTGCCCTGCCCATCTACACCGCCGCCGCCGCCGCCTACACCGCCTACAAATTCTTCGGGTTTGGTGGTCATTTGTTTAATAATTTCAGCGGAATAAATACTGGTCTTTTTTAGGGTAGCGGGTATGTCAAAAGTCACTTCGCCAGCTGTAGCCACCATCGGTACTTCGGTGCGTTTGCCTGTGGTGAGTTCGGTAAATCGTACAAAAAACTTCGTTTTGGACAAGTCATAAATAGCGGCTTCGGTAGGATCGGTGGCTTGCTTCGTGAACAAACTACTTTGGTCATAACCATTTTTCCAGCGGATAAACCCTTTTTCTCCCAAGTCGGGGTTGCCTGGAAGGAAATAGCGTTGACTCGGCTGCGGGCGCGATTCTGCCAAGGCACTCATCAGTACGTTTTTGGGTTTTGACCCTGTTTTGAATTCGTGGTTATACTTTTCAGCGGGTGTCGTCATCAGTTTTTCGGTATTGCCGATGATCTCGTAACCGTTGGCCGTTATTTCCATTTTTAATGTGCTTTTGTCGGGCAAAAATCCAGTAGCGCCTTTAAAGCGGTACCGCGCAGAATACCCATCAACACTATATTCAATGGGGTTAAACGCCAGTGGTTGTCCGTTCTTTGTCACCTTAAACACTTCAATTTTATACTTAAAATAGCGTTTTTTAGGTTCTTCTTGGTTTTCATCAAATACCACAAACACATCCTTTGGGAAATTGAAGGCTAAACGAATCGCCTTGTGTACACCAATTGTTTCGTCTTTTTTAGGTGAAATATCGGCAATAATTGGGTAATCGCTGAATGGATTGTGTGCTGGCAGGCATTGTGGTTTCCGGCCTGTTTCAAAAGCAAATTCTGTATTTACTTTAATCAATCCATTGAGTAGTTCAACATTGAAAGCGACATAACCTTTCATCCAAATCGGGTTGGGCAATTTGGCTTCTAATACCGCAGTTGCATCAAAGTGAATAATTTCAAATTTGGCCTTCCAAATCCATACTTTACTTAGGTCGATACCTGCGCCACCTTCAATATGTGCATACGCCTGTCCTTCGGCAAACCATCCGTCAATACCAAATTTCTCTGAACACTCCGTAAGGTTATATTTGCTCAATAAAGCATCAAAACCCAACTTTAAGTCCAAATTAGCATAAAAAATAAGGACATTAAAATTAATACCCACACTGATGCCTACCCCAAAACCGAATCCAGGATTACTGGCGTTGAACGCAAAATTGTCACGTTCATCTGCTACTGAATTACCTTCATAATCTTTCATCATATCGCGCACCAATTTTGGCAACGGCGGTAAAGGCGGCATTTTGCTGCCCATCATAAAGTAAGCCGAAAACTCTGCTTTTACGCTTGCTATTTTAATACCAAAACCTGCTTTGATATGGATACGCTCTTTGTCTGCCCAAGGTTCATCGCTGCCGGCTATGCTCCATTTTCCGAAATAAATATACCAATCATTGGGAGAGAAGAACATTTTGATCGTTCCGCTACCGTCCAATACGTTTCCGACCTTCACCGTTAGGCTTGTTTGCATATCAAACGAATTTGCTTCAAAATCTACCTTGATCGTGGCAGAACCTTTGATGCCAGCATCTACTTTTGAAGACAAACTACCCAGTGATTGTGCCACCATAACATTACCCTCTATCACAATATATTTGATACCTGCTTTTCCTGTAAATGCCATGCGGAAGGTCAAGTCGCCATTGAAAGCCGCTGCTGCTTGCTCGCCGCCCGATAAACCAAAAATAACAGTTGCAGAAAAGCCCAATCCACTCGATTGCGGTGTGTAAACAAGACCTGATTGGCTTTTACCTACTGGCGTTTCGCCACCTTTATTGACAAATGCCGCATAATCCATACCTTCTTTAGGTGGCTCCTTTCGGTTCATATTATAGTAAAATCCGCCGCCAAAACCATAAATCGCCGCCGCTGTGCCGGGAATAGGTAATCCCGCCGAAATTTGAGCCAAACCGTCAAAATAGAAATAATCATACGCAGGTTTACCTTTGTCAGCAGGCATATTCCCTACTTGCAGGGTAACGCCTACCTTCACCAAACCCTTAATTGACGCTTCAATATTGCCCTTAAAGCCATCGCCAAATGCTAGGTCATTTTTGTAGATACGAACGCCGCCCTTGATATGCGCCACTGCAATGTCCATATCAAAGCCAATGGAATCAATAGAGGTCTTTTTATATACAAATCGGCGTTTTACGGCATCGTAAGCACCGGAAATAACCAAATTAGTACCGCCAGACAGGCCGTTTTTGCCCAGTATTCCCTTTGTCAGGCTGAGGCTAACAGGTAACCCAAGTTCTACAAAATCGCCCGTATTTTTGATACTTGGCACTTTCAATTGTAGTGGAAAACCAGCCAATAACCCTTGTTTTTCATTTGGGTTATCGAGTTCAATTTGGAAATTACCGAGTTGGGGTATGTTTTGCTTATTGTTGGTGATATGGAGTTCGATAAATTGAAGGGTGGGTAATTGGAACGAGGAAACTGAATTTTCATCGTCGTCAATACCATCTTTCTTGTTCAAATCAGCACCTTTTTCCCAACCCACCGACATTTTACCATTTAACACGGCTGATGGGCTTATTTTCTGGTTGTCATCTTTTTCAATTTTAATGGTCGAATTAGGTGCTAGTGTTACTTTAGCAACAAACATCTCCACTTCAATTTCGCTTTTGGTGGTGATACTAAAACTCCATTTAGCAGCATTTATGCCTTGCGAAATAGTGGCGGAATATTTTAAATCAGTACCGGAAATCGGTAGTCGAACTTTACCTGCAATGCCCCCGCCAGAGAGCGCACTTGCGCGGATGTCCAATTTTAGTGAATCAACGGAGCATGGCCAGCCGCCTAAATCTCCATCATCTGCATTCGGAAAGATGGGCGTTATCATGGTTTGTGCCCAAAAACCTGTTTTATCGAGTAACATATCTTTGCAATTGACCGTAACGCGTTGGTTTCCTTTTTTTAACCAATCGGGGAAAACAACGGTCAATTCTTTCAAATATAGTCCGACCCAATCTTTTTGCCCTTTTTTGGGGTGATTAGGGTGGAATTTCATATTGGCACTATTCTCAGATTTGTGAAAATCCAATACCAAGTCATTGATCTTGAACAGTACATCTTCGGCTTTAGGTACTACAAACATGGGGTGCGAAGGCGTAATTTCATCGGCAATCCATCCGGCGGCTTTGGTGAGCAACACGTTGAATTTGGCTTCCAATTGCGTGTTTCCGTTGATAATTTTACCATCTTTATCGGCAGGAATGGCCAAAGAGCGGTCAAGGATAAGCCCACCAGCCAAATGCGCCTCTATGATGCCTTTACAACCCACTGTGATATAAGTTTGGTTGCTTCCTTTCAAAAATCGGATCTTTGATTTATTGCTCAAATCAAAGGTTTGGTCTTGGGCGAGTGCTATTTTTAGTTCGGTTACACCAAAACCATTGGGCCGGATGATAACGCCTTTGGTGGCCAACGTGAGCCATTCGCCTGAAATAGATTCAGGAATAGGTGTATCAAAAGCCGTATTTACATAAGCCTTTGTGGTGGTGAAAATAATCCCTAAAATATTCAAATTCAGCCCATTAGCATTATCCAATGCAAATGGCACACCAATGGCCGGGCTATTTGGTCCTATAAACTTGCTGACCTTTCGGTTGTTGGCATTGATAAAATCGCGGATTTGGGTACTTTGCAATACCCCTTGTCCGATAGTGCCCGATGGGTCGTTCAATACTGCTAGGTCAATGAGGCCATTTTTGTCCAGATCAACCCATGCTTTAGCCGTACCACAGGCTTGGTTTTGGGCATTGATCTCCAATTGTTCAAACTTCACTTTTACATTGGTATTCAAAAAATTCAGGAGGATTGTACCCGTTCCGATGCCTGCGTTTATGGTCAATATTTTCATTTTAAATTTACCAATCGTCACGATTTCGCCTATTTTGGCGGCGTGCTTGCCCGTTTCATTAGGTATTGGTATCGTGCCGGCATTGGCCGAAAAACAATCCAGTACATCGTCGGGATCGTAGGCGGGTTCCATAAATTGCGGGCCACCGCCACCACCATTGATCGGGAGATCGTCGATTACGATGCCGCCACCGCCATTACCATTATTATTATCATTACCACCACCGAAAACAGGCGGATTTACGACGAGGCCACATTGATAGGTAAAGGTGGTTACCGGACTTTGGCCTTGGTTTTTGAAAACAATTTTATTGGTAATATCATACGCTGTTACCCGTAAGGCATATACGTGGCAGGGCGTAAGGGGCGGGTGCTGCATACCGTATATAAATGCAGGCGCAGTCAGGTTTTCGACGGTAAATAGCGGCACAATACCCGGGGTTTGGAACGCTTCGTTGGGATTGAATAGGCCATTTTGGGTCATGTCCACCACATCGAGGCGGTAACGGGTAAGCCCCGATTGGCCCGCAGGAGTCCAGTTGATGGCTTGAAATTGTGGATTTAAAGGCACAATATTGGCCTGATGAGCGGGATTTACAATAATAGGCGGGTCGTACCAAGTAAGGTTGATATTGGTACACGCTTTTGTCAGCAATGCTCCGGTATTGTAATCCAACGCACGGATACACACGTTATAATAGCCTTCCGGCAAAGTTTCGGTGCGTATAATTTGGTTGACATCAATGTTTTTTGTCAGGATATCATCCATGGTAAGGTTGCCGTTGTATTGTCGTAATTGATTGAATGACAACACTTTGGTTTCCATCGCGGTCAATACCAATGGCGCTTGCGGCTGAAAACTGGGGCTTACTTCGGCTTTTAGTCCGGTTGTAACACCTTCGATACTGCCAAGCAGTTTGATACTTTGTGTCACCGCGCTCACATTGGTGATGGTTAGGATCATTTGATCGCCACGGCCAAGGTAATCATCCAAATGAATGGGATATGGAGGTGCTACAACTACATTAACATTAATTTGAGCAACGAGGTGGCTTTGGATGGTGCAAGTAAGCACCAAAACCAGCCATAAGATACTTTTTGATAAGAGTTTCATTTTGCGGAACTGTGTTTTTTAATGGCACAAAAGTCCAGCATTGGAAAAAGGTGGGTAGTCAATGAGTTTTCAAAAAAGGTAAAAAAAGGTAAAGATTTTATTTTTACACTTTTTTACACTTTTTAGTACATTAGAAGCCAAAGGCGGTGTGAATTAGAGTGACTTTTGCAAGAAATTAATACCCACATAATACCGCTTTTATTACGAAAAGAAAAAACCCAAACCGATCCTTTCATTATGAAATTTTACACATTTTTGCTTAAAATTTGTCAGAACGCCAGTTCAAATCGAATTTTATGGCTTTTAGGTCTCGTTTTTTTTGGTTTAAATATTTTGGTATTTCCCGGTATTCAAGCCAATATTCAAGCACTGTCGCAAGGTGCAGGTGCTTTGGATATTCAGCCCTTTTATACGGCGGAGGAAGCACTCCAGCATCTTAATATTTATGGGACAGAGGGTAGAAAATTGTATTTACTAGTTGAATGGACTGCCGATTTGATTTATCCAATCACATACGGAGTTTTTTTTGCAGGAGTACTCTTTCGTTTGGGAGCGGCTAATTGGTCGGTAATTCCGCTTATTTCCACAGGATTAGATTATCTCGAAAATATAGGCATCACCATTATGTTACTCTCTTATCCTAGTTTTTCTTATATTGTGGCTACCATTACCTCTTGGCTTACTGCTCTAAAATGGATGTTTGCTTTTGCTTCTATGTTGACGATACTTATTCGATGCTTTTTTATTGTGAGAAAAAAATGGGTTAGGAAGGAAATTTAAATAAAGTGTAACAATCCAGCCGCCAAAAATTCCCGTAGGGAATGTATGTTTATAGGCTGAATAGAGGGATCGCCCAAATCCCGTTAGGGATTTTATGTAAAAAACGCACAAAATAACATACATTCCCTACGGGAATTGAGCCAGTTTTTCATTCCACCCTATAAACATAGATTCCCTACGGGAATTTGGCCGGCGGCAGGAAATTTAAATAAAGTGCTATATTGTGCATTAAATACAGTTGAAATATGGGGGTTTTAGCCAATAACTTATTGTCTATCAAAAGGTTACTCTTTTGTTTGTTTAGGATCAGTGTACTGGTTTTAGTGGTAACAAGCTATGCTTTTGGGCAAAAAAGCACACGTATTTTTGAACAAATTGACAATAATAGGAATGGTAAAATCCATATTCCTTCTGCAATAATGGATTTATTGATCGATCACCTCGATCGCTTGTGGTATGCTACGCAGGGACAAGGGGTGGTTTGTTACGATGGTTATAACTATACGTTTTATCAATATGATATAAGAGATACCAATAGCTTGTCTTATAATAGGGTATTTAAAATAACAGAGGACAGCAAGAAGCGTATATGGGCAACTACTACCGTTGGATTGGATCGAATTGACCTACGCACGGGAAAGGTGAAACGTTTTGCTTTGCCCAAATCAATGATAAGCATACATGCAACACTCGAATTAGAGCCCCATACGTATTTGGTTGGATCGGGGAATGGATTATGGGAATTGAATGACCAAACTGGGACTTGGACACATTGGGAATCGGCCAATTTGCAAGAAGCACCTATCGTCAATTTCCTTAAAGATGCCAGCGGGCAAATATGGGCAAGTTCGCCCAAAGGATTAATTCAATTAAATACCGCCCAAAAAACATATCAAATTATCGCTACTACTTTTGGCAATCCCGCTGTGCCTTTGAATGTCAGTTGTTTGTTGCAGGACGAACATGACCAAATTTGGGTAGGTAGTTCTGCCGGATTGCTGCGGTTTTATCCAGAAACGCAACAATTAGCCACTACTAATTTGGTAGATTCTTTGGGGATATATCCTGTTCGCTCCTTAGCGCAGGACAATGAAGGCACCATTTGGATCGGATACAACAATCATGGACTTGCCCGATGGAACCCCAACCGATCAACTGTATTAGAGCACCATGTTTTTGATATGCAACAGAAAGATGGTATTATTTCAAACAGGATAACTGGCCTTCGCAACGACCGTTTTGGCAATTTGTGGATAGGAACAGGTATTGGCGTGAATAAAATCAATACTCGGCCTCCTAGTTTTGAATATTTTAGGTTTGCTCCCCCCAGCCCAAAATCACGTTGGCGCATGATGTGGAGTACGGAAGATGAGCAGGGAGGCATTTTATTGAATAATATAAATGGCGCTTTTTATGCCCCAAAACTGGGCGAGGAACCTATCAAGATTTTCCTTCCACCATCCAAATCACGCATTTTTTCCGAGCATCGGGTACGCCTCACTCCACAAGGACAAGTACTTATTTGTTGGAATGAAAACGGAGTTGGGATATGGCAGCCAGATAAACGGCAGGTTAAGCCCTTTTTACCCGATACTATTTTTGGTGGAAACCCGATCAATGGGCTGTGCTTTGACCGCCAAGAACCTCGGTTGCTTTGGATGTCAGTAGGCGCATCCGTAGTATCTTATCACCTGGATAGTCACCAACGGATTTGGTATAACTTAGAGGGCAAACTTGGAAAAAAATGCAGAGTAGAGGAACTCCTCGACGACGGGAAAGGCGGTCTTTGGATAGATTGTGCCTTAGGTGTTGGGTATTTGGATAAAAAAACCAATCGTTTTCTTTTTTCACAACACGATGACAAAAATCCAGAGCAGTCATTGGTCAGTAATGATCTGATGGATATGTCTGTTGCTTCCGATGGATCAGTTTGGGTTGCAACTACTGCTGGGGTAAGCCATATTTCTAGATTGGACACTCATTTTGTTTTTCAAAACTATAGCATAAAGGATATGCCGACCCCCAATATTGTATCTACCATAGATGCCGTAACGGATGGTAAAGTTTGGATTGGATGTATGGAAGAAATCACTTTGCTAAATCCAACTACAGGACAAATAACTGTTTTCAATATTGGCAACCTTGTATTTAGCGGCATGACGCTCCGTAAAGCATTTACCCGTACCCGCAGTGGTATGATCTTGGTATCTGTTGAAGATGGTCTCGTGAGGTTCGATCCCAATAATGTAAGCCTAGATTACAAAGTACCCCGCGCATTGATTACTCAAATATTGGTCAATAACAAACCATTACAAGGGATAACAACGCGACCCGAATTTGTGGAAAATTTTACGTTAACTTCGGATAATAATGGCGTTATCTTTGAATTTGTAGGTGTACATACCGAAGCACCATTGTTCAATCAATACGCCTACCAATTGGAGGGTTACGATACCAATTGGGTCTATACCAATGATATTAGGAGGGCAACCTATACCAATTTACCACCGGGTAATTATCGTTTTAAAGTAAAAGCCGCTAATTCTAATGGTATTTGGAACGATCAGGTGGCGGCGGTCAAGTTCATCATTATGCCTCCTTATTGGCAGCGGCAATGGTTCCGATTTCTGATGCTGATTGTGCTCTCGGTAGTGGTGTATGCTATTTTTTTTAATCAAGAACAAAAGCGGAAATTGGCACAGGAAAAAGTGCTTGCAGAGCAAAGTGCGCGGTATAAATCGCAGTTTTTGGCCAATATGAGCCACGAAATCCGCACACCAATGAATGCCGTATTGGGGATGAGTCACCTCTTGGAGGATACATCGCTGGATACCCAGCAAACCAAATATGTGGGTTCTATTAAACATTCAGCGGAGGACTTATTGCGTATTATTAATGATATTTTGGACTATTCCAAAATAGAATCTGGGCAGTTTACATTCCAGCGCAAACCAGTACATCTGAAGGAATTATTGGGGCATGTGGAGCAGAGTTTTGCTTATCGGGCAATGGACAAATCCTTAGCGTTTGCGATCGTAATCGACCCCAAATTGCCCGAAATGATCTGGGCCGATCCTGTTCGGTTGTCGCAAATATTGTCGAATCTTATTTCCAACGCCATAAAATTTACAGAAAAAGGCAGTATTACGGTGGCGGTAAATGCGCCCAATCCTCCATCTCCCCAGTTTCAAATAACGGTACAAGATACAGGAATCGGTATCCCTGCGGAAAACCTGGACTCTATTTTTGAGAGTTTCAACCAGGTAGATGAGGCGTATGCTACATCGTTGGGAGGTACGGGGCTAGGACTGGCTATTGCGCGCCAATTGGCCAACCAGCAGGGCGGCAGTATCCAAGTGGACAGTGCCGTGGGTGTAGGGACTATATTTACGGTGTATTTGCCGTTAATTGAAGTGGAAAAGACCGTAAAACTAAAAGATGATACGCAACAGGTAGCGCAATCCCCCCTTTCGGGCATTAAAATACTATTGGTGGAGGATGTCTATTTTAATCAATTGCTGGCCACCGAAATGCTCAAAAAACATATCGAAGCGGTTCATATAGATTTGGCTGAAAACGGCCAAATTGCCCTAGAAATGGTGCAAGCCGCCGAATATGATCTCGTGCTGATGGATGTGAAAATGCCGGTGATGGATGGCTATACCGCAGCGCGTTTGATCCGTACACTACCCGGAGCGTACTATGCTCAATTGCCGATATTGGCACTCACCGCCAATGCGATACCGGAGCAAGTACAACTTTGTTTGGAGGCTGGCATGAACGATTGTGTGACCAAGCCCCTCGAAATCGAAGTGCTGTTGGATAAAATAAGATTGCTCGTAAATACTTACAAATAAGAACAAATGATTGATTTAGAACATCTTAAAAGGCTAGTGGGTAATGACGAGACTGTCATTGCCAAATTACTCGCTCATTTGCGGACAGAACTCCCGCGTTTGATGGCGGATTTAGAAAAACAACTCGATACTGGTGCGTTTCAAGCCGCTAATATTACGGCACATACATTAAAAACGCAGTTAAGTTATATTGGTGCCACAGATGCAGCCCATTGGGCGGCACAACTGGAACGTGAAACCGAGGAAAATAAGGTTGATGAGTTTTCTTTGATGCAGTTGAAAGCGTTTCTTGCACAGGTTGAAATTTGACCTAAAATAAAAAAGGCCACCATTTCTGGTGACCTTATTGTGTGGGAACACACGGATTCGAACCGGGGACCCTCTGCTTGTAAGGCAGATGCTCTAAACCAACTGAGCTATGCTCCCTAAATGCTATGAAATGTTGTCATCTCGTTTAGCGGGTGCAAATGTACGAGCAGTTGCTCCGATTCGCCAAACTTTTTTTAAAGTTTTTTTATTTTTTTTTAAAATTCATTTTAAAAACGAATAATCAGGGTAAAAAACCGCATTTTTACCCTGATTATCACAATTCCCGATACATGATAAATGCATCCACCAGTCCTAATTCGAGGTGTCGGAATGCATTAGGGGCTACTCCAACAATGGAAAAACCCATTTTTTTCCACACATGCACCGCCGAAGTATTGGTACTCACCACAATATTGTACTGCATACCGAGGTAACCGAGGCGTTTGGCTTCGAGTAGCGAGTGCGCACACATATCCTGCGCCAGCCGCTTGCCCCTGAAATTGGGATGCACCATATAACCCGCATTACAAATATGATTACCAAGACCCGGTTGGTTAGGCTTAATAAAATAAGCACCAGCCACCAAGCCATCCATTTCGCATATATATGTATTCATATGCGATGCAAGCCAATGCTTGTGAAAATCTTCATAAGATGTATCAGGCTCAAACACAAATGAATCACCCGCTTGGATAACCTCATGGAAAATAGACCAAATGGCTGCGTGATCGGCAAGTTCAACTGGGCGAATATGCATGGCATTAACGTTTTAAGCAATACTCCAGGTACTGCCTTCTTTACCATCCTTTACCACAATACCCGCAGCATTTAACGCATCGCGGATTTGATCGCTGGTGCCCCAGTCTTTATTGGTACGGGCATTGGCGCGGAGTTGGAGTACCAAATCCATCAAACCGTTAATGGCCTTGTCGTCGCCACCAGAAGCCGTATCATCTGTAAGACCAAAGACGTTGATAATCAGGTCGTTGATGGCTGTTTTGGCACGTTCTAGCACCCAAGGAGATACTTCAGAGCCATCCAATTGCTGATTGGCTAATTTGTGGATATAAGTCCCCAGATCATTCAACGAAGCAATAGCAATAGCCGTATTAAAATCGTCGTCCATGCCATCGAATGCACTTTCGATACAAGCAAGTATAGCGCGGTCGGTATCCGTTTCGGTACTGGAAGTGACCGCCGTTACAGGCATATTTTGGAGTAATTTATTCGTCTCCATCACTTTGCGGTAGCCTTTTTCGGAAGCCAACAGCGCATCGTCGGTGATATCCAGTGTAGAGCGGTAATGCGCTTGCAACATAAAGAAGCGCAAGGCCATTGGGGAATAGGATTTGGTCACAAACGGGCTGTCGCCGGTAAACAACTGTTCCGGTGTGATGGTATTGCCATCGGACTTGGACATTTTTTTGCTGTTCAGGAGCAACATATTGGTATGTAACCAGTAGTTGGCCGGATGGCAACCGCAAGCACCGTGGTTTTGTGCCACTTCGTTTTCGTGGTGCGGAAACTTCAAATCGTTACCGCCGCCGTGAATATCAAAGTTTTTGCCTAGGTATTTGGTACTCATCGCAGAGCATTCCAAGTGCCAGCCAGGGAAACCTGTGCTCCAAGGGCTTTCCCAAATCATCAGATCTTCGGGGCGGGCTTTCATCCATATCGCAAAATCGGCGGGATGCTGCTTTTCATCCTGGCTTTTCAATTCGCGGGTCTCGTTATACAAATCATCGAGGATACGGCCACTCACCGAGCCATATACATCTTTATATTGCTCCGCAAATTTGGGTACATTAAAATACACCGAACCATTGCTTTCGTAACCCAATCCGTTGTCGAGTATTTGTTGCACCATCGCAATTTGCTCAGGGATATGGCCAGTGGCAATCGGCTCAATATTCGGTGGTAAATTGTTGAAAATGCGCATCATTTCGCGGAAACCAACCGTGTAGCGCTGTGCCACTTCCATCGGTTCCAATTGCGCTACTTTAGCACCTTTGGCCATGCGGTCTTCACCATCATCGGTGAGGTGGCCCACATCGGTGATATTGCGTACATACCGCACTTTATACCCCAAGTGGAGTAAGTAACGGTAAATCACATCAAAACTGGTAAATGTGCGGCAATTGCCCAAATGCACATCGCTATACACCGTAGGGCCGCAGACGTACATGCCTACGTAACCGGGTGTTATGGGGGTAAATAGTTCTTTTTTACCGCTGAGGCTATTATAAATTTTTAGAGGACGTGGTTGATTCATCGTGCAAAGGTACAGCGGTTTTTGGATATGTAACCCGCAGTAGTTATTTTGTATTGGTAATATTATTCGATTTTATTACAAGCCTGCTTTGATATAAGCCCAGCCTTTGTCCTGTTTTAGGACTACTTCCACCACTCCTGCTGGTACAGTACGGCATTCGGGTAGCAGTTCTTCGCGTTTTATTTTGCGTTCGCGCATGGTGTTTTCACAGGCCACAAAGTCAACACCTTTGGCCTTGAGTTCTTTTATTTTATCGGCCTGTTTGGTGGATGCTATTTGCAGGAATGAGATGCCATTGTTGTGGCAAACGACTTCTATACGGGCATTGGGGGCGGCAGTCAAAAAATTGTGGATTTGTTTAGACAATGCCTTTTGTGCTAAGGTATCGCCACTGGTGAGTTGAAAAACTACTTTCAACTTTTTAGTGGTAACTACTGGTGCGTCGGTTTGTGCCGCAATTGGGGCTGCTGTACCGAGCAGTAATAAGAAAAATAAGAGGTATTTCATGTTGCTAATATTTTATTTGTTTGTGTTTCAAGGCTGTTTCAAGTGTTGCAAAGGTATATAAATAATATAAACAGCCGAATATTACTGAGCAAGATCGCTGCAAAAGGTTTATCGATCAGCGGTTACGGCGATATGGATAATAATGTTGAGCCTAAATTTTTTTAATTACCGTACTTTACCTAATATATTTTACTTTTGTGCCTAACTTAAATTTATTTAGTATGAAATTTCAATTACTTTTTCTTTTTGCATCATTTGGTGTCATTACTTTATGCTCCAATTGCCAAAATGAGCCCCCTGCTTCAGCGAATACCGCTGATGTATCTGCAAATACGGCGGCGGCGGCTGACCCAACGGCAACACCTGCTGCTACGCCAACCGATGTACCAGCGGCAACTGTCCCAGCAGCAGCCGATATGCAGGTGTCCAGTCCCGTAGCGACACCCAATGACGTAAAAAAACCGGAGCCTGCCCAAAATGCAAAAGGGGTGTGGCATTACACTTGCGCCAAAGGTTGTGCAGGTGGTGCGGGTGCAGCGCAACCCTGTGCAAAATGCAACGCCACACTAGTGCACAACAGTGCTTATCACGAGAATGCAGCCCCAGCCACGAAGGCCAATCCTGCTGCGGTAGCCACCACTACGCCTGCTGATGCAGCCAAGCCCGAACCTGCGCAAAACCCAAAAGGGGTATGGCACTACACCTGCTCTGATGGCTGTGCCGGTGGTGCGGGGGCGGCTGCGCCTTGTGCAAAATGCGGTAAAACATTGGTGCATAACTCGGTTTATCACCAGTAGGTGAATTTGGAGTGATGAGGGCTTGAGGTGTGAACGGTTGTCATTTTCCACCACAGCCAAAACCGATAGGAGGCAGCAAACACAGCCCAAAAGAGGCTTCTAAGGTTCAAAAAATTGATGCGTATTAGGATGCTAACGGATGGATCCAATCTGGTCGCATTGCTGTTATCAAATAAAATTCATTTACCCACCCGTCATACCAATAGGTCGTTGGCATGACGGGTTTTACTATTTTGGTGATGAAAGACATATTTCGTACAACCGACAAAGGTTGGGATTGTGATTTAGTGCCAAAAACCTTGGTGATTGACCGCTATTTTTTAGCCGAGAAAAAAGCCATTGAGCAATTGGAAGCCGAAAGAGAAACCATTGCCAGCACTTTGCAAGAACTGGAAGAAGAACATCTGATTACAATTTAATTTGATAATGGCTATTCAAAAGAGAAAACATAATCTGCCACCATGCTGCAACAGCCATTTTTTAGGCTGGTTTTATCCGTCAATTCATGCTATTTATCTATTAAATTACCAATTGCCTCGAATGAATAACACCTATTATAATAATCACATTACTTTTGGCATCAAATTCAAACAAGTCGAATTATGCCTTTTTCAGAAATATTCAGCATGGCGCTGCAAAATATCCGCGCCAACCTCCTCCGAGCAGTGCTTACGCTCTTGATTATTGCTTTGGGGATTATGGCTTTGGTGGGTATTCTGACCGCTATTGATGGCATTGCATTTTCGCTGAATGATAACTTTTCGGGGCTGGGTGCCAATTCTTTTAGTATCGAGCGGAAATGGGGTGAAGTAAAAGGTAGCAGAGGCGGTCGCCGCCAAAAAGCAGGTGAAGAAATCGACTTCCGACAAGCAACTGAGTTTAAAGAACGCTTTAATTTTCCCGCTACGGTTTCGCTTTCTTTTTGGGCTACTAGCCTTGCAACCGTAAAATTTAACGATATTGAAACAAATCCAAATACGGGTTTTGTTGGTGTGGACGAAAACTACTTTGAAATAAAAGGACTGGATATTGGATATGGTCGAAACTTTTCCCTTAACGAAATATCAGACGGACAACCTAAGGTGTTGCTTGGCTTGGACATCGCCAAAAAACTTTTCAATAACAAACCAGAAAAAGCATTGGATCAATTGGTTACAGTGGGCAATAACCGGTACCGTGTTATTGGGGTATTGGCCTCCAAGGGTGCTTCCATGAATAACTCCAATGATAGGGCTGTATATGCGCCTTTGCTGGCTGTAAAAGCGATTTACGGTACCGATAAAACAGAATATAGCGTCATTATTGCTGTTAAAAACGCAACCGATATGGAGGCCGCTCAATCGGAGGCATCGGGGCTATTCCGCCAGGTGCGCGGCCTTCGCCCCGGACAAGATGACGACTTTGAAGTATTTGGTAGCGATAGTCTTGTTGCAATTTTGAAAGAAAATACGACTAACTTACGACTGGCCACTATTGCGATTGGTTTAATGACATTATTGGGTGCTGCTATTGGGCTTATGAATATTATGTTGGTGAGCGTAACCGAACGTACCCGCGAAATTGGGATTTATAAGGCTTTAGGCGCAACACCGAAAAGTATTCTCTACCAATTTTTGACCGAAGCCATTGTCATTTGCCAATTTGGTGGTGTTGCAGGTATTATCTTGGGTATTTTAGTGGGTAATTTGGTCACCATTGCGCTAGGAAGTAGTTTCCTTATTCCTTGGAACTGGATTCTGCTGGGCTTTACCCTATGTATGTTTGTAGGCGTAATATCTGGTTTTTATCCAGCATTAAAGGCATCAAGACTCGATCCAATTGAGGCTTTACGGTATGAATAATTGGATAGATCGAACTTTTCATTACACTGTATTTAGGAATATCAAATAAAATAGTATAAATATGTCAAAACTTTGGCTCATAGTAAAACGCGAGTATTTAACCCGAGTAAGAACGCGTGCTTTTTTATTGGGAACTCTATTAACACCATTAGCATTCGGCGCATTCTTTGTGATTCAGGGCATGATGATGTCGTATAAAGGCGCAGAAAGCCGTAAAATCATCGTTTTCGACGAAGCAGGGGTGGTTAAATCCGGTACTGGCATTGCCGATGAACGAGGGTTACAGTTTTCCGTAGCACCGCAAGGTTCTAATTTGGAAGAATTAAAAAATGATGTGCGCAATAAAAAGTACGACGGCGTACTGCGATTACCCCCCTTGGCCAATTTGGCCATCAAAAAGCAAACCATTTACCTTTATACCGACGAACAGTTTAACCCTGAAACAGAAGGGGTTATAAAACGGCGTATTGCCACAAAAATCAAGGATTTTAAAATAGATTCCTTGCATTTAGACCGCAAATCGCTGGGTGATTTGGAGACTGAAGTATCGCTAGACCCGGAGCCGATTGATAAAAAAGACGACCAAGGCAGCTCGCTCACCAGCGGTGTGGCAATGGGTATTTCCTTTTTTATGGGCATAGCAATGTATATGTTGGTACTCATTTGGGGCTCTATTGTGATGCGCTCTGTGATGGAAGAAAAAACCAACCGTATTGTAGAGGTCATCATGTCGAGTGTTAAGCCATTTGACCTGATGTTGGGCAAAATCCTTGGATCGGCTGGTGTTGGTTTAACGCAATTGGTCATTTGGATTATACTCAATACGGTCATTATATTAGGTGTACAGTTCTTTTTTGGCATTGATGCTTCTGCTACACAAACAGGTATGCCGGGCGGTATGCCTCCGGGTGCAGCCGAGGAAATGCAGGATAAATTACCGATGCTGATGAACGAAATTATGCGTCAAAACTGGTGGTATATCCTTTCTATGGCGTTGATCTTTTTCTTGGGTGGCTACTTTTTGTATGCGTCCTTGTTTGCTGCTGTGGGTAGTGCCGTCGGTGATGATATGGGTGAGGCCCAATCGCTCACCATGCCTATTACCATTCCAATTATTTTGGCATTTGTTATCATGTCCACGGTAGTGATGCGTGCGCCACATAGTACCTTGGCTGTAGCAGCGTCTATATTCCCCTTATTTTCCCCTATTGTGATGCCCGGGCGACTGGCGTTCCATCCTCCAATATGGCAAGTGATCTTGTCTGTTGTGGTGCTGTTGGGTACTGCGGTCTTTTTTGTATGGCTATCTGGGCGAATTTACCGCGTGGGTATTCTGATGTACGGTAAAAAAGTATCGTTTAAGGAAATTGGTAAGTGGATGTTTTACAAATAGACATTACACGGAATGAGTCCCAGATACTGAGCGTGTCTAACAAAAAAACGCCTATAAAGTACGCATGAATGGTATAAAAACACCTACTTTCGCGCCATTCATGCGTACATATCGACTCTATTTATTGCTGCTTTTCTTGGGGGCTTATTCCCAACTAAGGGCTTTTGCTACGGTGATTGGTCAAGAGCCTAGCGATAGCCTAATTTACAAACCTGTGCCAATTTGGTCAATTACAGGTTATTATGGGGTATTTATTAAACATAGCCCTAAACTAACTACCAGAACTGGACAAAAAGTACCGGCGGCTGAAATTAGTTTTTCCTTACAAACCCGTGGGGCGCATCCTTGGCAGGTGGCGCACCGATTCCCCTCTGTGGGTGCTGCAATGATTTGGCAATATACGGGTAACGGGGCGCATGGCAACCAAGTTGGCGTATTTCCCCATATGACTTTATCCATGGCGCAATTCAAGCATTTTGGGGTGTATTTTCGGGTAGGGACAGGGGTATCCTATACTCAAAGACCACATGATTCATTTACTAATCCCAATGAAAATGCGTTGGGTTCTTATTGGAATAATATAACCCAATTCCGATTTACGGCAACCGGCCAATTAACGCCGCATTTACAGGTGTCCACAGGCGCAAGTCTTACCCATTTTTCTAACGGAGGTTTTGAATTGCCTAATTTTGGAATGAATATCCCTTCATTTGTCCTTTCTGTGGGCTATCACAAACAACGCATCGACCGAAAAAAATTCAATACGATCACTGCGCCTAAAAGTAATACGCGACGTTTGGGTGCGCAAATAAATACTAATCTCTCCCGAATAGAATACGTGAGCCAAGATGGCCCTAAATACTTGGTTTGGTCTGTTGCTGGCGCAGCCACCTATCTAATACACCGGTATAATCGTATTGCAGTAGGCGCAGAATGGGAGCATAATAACGGCGTGGAAGCATGGCTATTTAACAATACACTATTAGGCAACGACCGCTCCGATGCCCAACGCGGCGCCAATCGTTTAGGACTTTTTGTAGCCGATGAGTTTTTGTATGGACCTTTAGGGATTTATATCCAAGGTAGTTACCATATAGGTGCTGCTCCTCTTAATACATTTGCCCTTTCACGAAATTACAATAAATTAGCCGTGCGTTATTTTTTCCCTTTGTGGAAAAACGCGCCAGTAAAGACGCATATTGGTATTTACCTCAAAGCATATAAAGCCGTAGCGGAATCTATTGGGATCAATTTAGGCGTTTCGTTTTAAAGAACGAATTCATTCAAGAAAAAAACAAAACATGCAACACCTGATCCGAACTGCTACTATAAGCGATATACCACAAATACAAATTGTCCGCAATTCCGTCACCGAAAACGTGCTTTCCAATCCTGCACTTGTGACCGATCAAGATTGCGCTGAATTTCTTACTGAACGTGGAAAAGGTTGGGTGTGCACCATAGCAGACCAAGTGGTCGGTTTTTCTATTGTTGATTTAAAAGAAAATAATATTTGGGCACTTTTCCTACTGCCTAATGTGGAAAAACAAGGCATAGGCCGCCTGCTGCACGACACCATGCTCGATTGGTATTTTGAACAAACCTCAACTACTGTTTGGCTAGGCACTACGCCCAATACCCGTGCAGCCTCTTTTTACCGAAAAGCGGGTTGGCAAGAGGTTGGAATGCATGGAAAAGATGAATTGAAATTTGAAATGAGCCAGCAACAATACTTGGGTTTATTGCGCCAAAGCCGACTCGATGATATCCAAACCACGTTGTAGATCAGCATCTGAAATCACCAACGGGCTGAGCGTCCTGATACAATTGCCATGCACGCCGGAACTGATTACAATAAGTCCATTGGCATTACAATGCTGAATTATTTTTTTGGTAAAATCGGCATCCGGTTGTGCCAAATCGCCATTTTTCACTACTTCAAAAGCCAGCATTGCACCTAAACCTCGAACATCGCCGATACGCTCTGGAAAACGTTTTTGCCACTGTTCAAAACGCTCACGCACTTGCGTACCCACGCGCACCCCATGTGCATTGATATCGAGGTCTTCCATATAACGGATTGTGGCCAATGAAGCCGCAGCGCAGACCGGATTACCAGCATAAGTACCGCCAATGGTACCTGCATTGATGGCATCCATGATCTCGGTTTTACCGATAACGCAGCCAATTGGCATTCCAGAACCCATACTTTTAGCCCAAGTAGATAAATCAGGAATAACCTCAAAGTGTTCATAACCAGCCCATGCACCGGTACGCCCAAAGCCCGATTGTACTTCGTCTAAGATAAGTACAATACCTTTTTCGGTACAAATACGACGCAAAGCCTGCAAATATGGCTTGGATACCACATTAAATCCGCCTTCACCTTGCACAACTTCCAGGATTACGGCTGCAACTTGACTGGCAGGTACTTGTGTATTAAAAAACGATAATAACTCCGCCTCATGATGGGCTGCAAATGCCATTTCGTCCTTGTGCATAACCCGTTCGCGCGGGCCAAAATACGGATAAGGCAAACGATAAACCTCCGGCGCATAAGGGCCGCAACCTGTTTTATAACCTACTTTGGAGGTAAGGGTCATGGCCATCATAGAGCGGCCATGGAATGCACCACTAAAGCAAAGAATCGCATCGCGGCCAGTGGCTTGTCGCGCTATTTTGATGGCATTTTCTACGGCTTCTGCACCTGTATTGGTCAGCATTACTTTGGTTCCGTTGCTGCCGTGCGGAAATATAGTAGCCAGTTTTTCGGCTAAGTCCAAATATGCATCGTAAATGGCCACGTTAAAGCAGGAATGTATCAATTTGGCGGCCTGTTCTTGAATAGCACGTACCACAGGTTCGGGGCAATGGCCAGCATTGATGACCCCAATACCACCGGCAAAATCGAGCATTTCGCGCCCATCAGCATCTGTGATATAGGCACCTTTTGCCGATACCGCGCTAGCAGGGCTAAAAACACCAAGCGCATTGGGGACATACTGTTTACGCCGTTCGAACAGGCGTTCTGTATTAGTGGGCATCATATTTTCTAAAATTAAATGGACTTAAGTACTTAGGCGCATTTCAGTTTGTACTAAAAACTACTATCGTCAACACTATCCAAAAATGATGCTATTTCATCTATCACCGATGCAACGCAGCCATCTTCAAAAGGAGAGCGGAGATTAGCCAATTTGACCAAATCTACGAAAGACTTACTACCTCCGGCTCGGCATAGTTCCACATAATCCTTCCAAGCATCTTCGTGGTTTTTACGGTCGCGGCTCCAAAATTGGAAAGCGCAAATTTGAGCAAGTGTGTAGTCGATATAATAAAAAGGATGGTTAAAAATATGGCTTTGTTTTTGCCAAAAACCACCCGATTCTAAGAAATCATTACCCGGATAACTACGGTGCGGCAAATAAACACGTTCTAAATCACGCCAAACGGCATTGCGCTCCGCAGGTGTCATTTCCGGATTCTCATAAATAATATGTTGGAATTCATCCACGGCCACTCCGTAAGGAATAAACTGTAAGGAACCCGCCAAATGCAGGAAATAATATTTGTCGGTTTGGTCACCAAAAAATAATTTCATCCAAGGCCAGGTAAAAAATTCCATACTCATGGAGTGTATTTCGGCGGCATCGCTGGTGGGCCAATGGTATTCTTCCATTTGGAAACGCTGACCGCTACTCCACACCTGAAATGCATGGCCTGCTTCGTGGGTTAATACGTCGATATCGCCGCTAGTCCCGTTAAAATTGGAAAAAATAAAAGGGGCTTTAAAATTGACCAGATAAGTACAATAACCTCCGGGTGCTTTTCCAGCGCGATTCACCAAATCCATCAATTTGCTCTCCTGCATAAACTTAAAGAACGTATCGGTATCCGGCGAAAGTTCTTGGTACATACGGGCAGCATTGCTAATAATTTGCTCTGGATTGCCTACTGGTTTGGGGTTACCGGTTACAAATTTAAAATCTTCGTCGTACCAATTGAGTTGATCCAATTTGAGTCGTTTTCGTTGGCGGTCATATAGTTTTGCGGCTAAAGGCACGATGAGTTCGCGCACTTGTTTACGGAAATTAGCCACCATTTCGGGGTTATAATCGGAGCGGCGCATACGGGCATATCCAACTTCTACAAAGTTTTTATAACCGAGTTGAAGCGCAATTTGGTGTCTTTTTTTGACCATTTGATCAAAAACCGCTTCAACTTCTGCTTGTTTTTGGGCGTAAAAACTCCATTTTGCCTGTGATGCTTTTTGGCGTACCGTACGATCGCTCGATAGTTCGAGTGGATATAAACCGGTTAGGTTATAAGTATTCCCTTCAAATTCGATAGCCACATTTGATTTTATCTTGGTGTAAGCACTGCTGAGCGCATTTTCTTCCCCGAGTAATTCTAAAATGGAGGGATTGAATGTTTTGATAGACAGTTCAGCGAGTGTAAATAATTGCTTACCTGTTTTTTGCTCCAATGCTTGCCTAAACTTTGAATCGAGCATGACTTTGAACATTTTATTGCTCAATTCTTCATAAACAGGCAGGCTTTGGTCAAAATAATCATTTTCGCCGGTATAAAAATCGTCACCTATATTAGAGGTATGGCGGATATGGCAAAGATTGAACATCGTGGAGAACTCTTCCCGAAGTTGAATCAATGTTTCTAACACATTATACTGTTGTTCAACGTTTTCGGCGTTGTGAAATGCGTTAAGTTGCCGATCGAAATGCTGACTAATGACAGAAAGATCGGGGCGTTTGTATTGAAAAGTATCGAATTGTGCGTGCATTGTGCTAAAGTTTCAGCTTAAAGGGGCAAAAGTAGGGAATAAAATATTATTTATAGGATTTCTTTCTATGCTGAGATTACGGAATTGATTTACACACTGAATAATTGATTGCAAAGCCACAACCAAACAAGTATTGATCCCCCATTAGTTGATCAAATACCAATAGCCCTTACATCGTATTTATTGCGCAATCGTTGGCGCGCACGGCAAAGTTTACTTTTAGCATTGGAGAGGTTGATATTCATTTTTACACAAATTTGATGTAGTGACAAGTCGTCGAAATAAAATAATGTAAGAATAGTAGCATCATCCGATGAAAGTTGCTCAATTGCCCTTAACAATGTAGTATATTGTTCTTGACGTACCAGCCTTTCAAAAGGGGTATCACTCCCATCTATAGCTTGGTGCAGCAACGCTTCAGGTAAAATGTTAGCACGTTTTTTCTGGGCTTTATGCTGCCTGATATAATCGAACGCTGTAGTACGTGCAATACAATACAACCAAGTGCTCCATTTACAGTCGCCCCTCCAAGTTGACAAATATTTGAAGGCTTTAACAAAAGTATCCTGAGCGGCCTCCAAAGTATATTCTGGGTGCTGAAGTATATCATTGATAGTAACATACACTAGATTATAATATTGGTTGGTTAAGTCTGCAAATGCTTTTTGATCGCCCGCTATAGCGCGTTGCACAATATAGTATTCCTTATCAATTACTGATTCTGTATAACTAGCACCCATGTTTTTGTTTTTTTATTAGAAATGTCTAACCTTCCTAACCATTACTGCCTCCTTTGACAAAGGTAGCCTTGTTTCGCTTTGAAAAACAATAAAAAAAGGATGAATTACCCAAATAAGGTGATGAAGTGTACATATCGTGGAGTGGGTAGGGTTTGACTAAATTGTACATTTGATTTGACCAAAATTAGCATAACAAAAAACTATTTATATAAATTAATCTGTTACCTTGAACTTTTTTTCGCCACTTGCGTTTGTTTAACAGTTTTACAAAAAGACGCTCTAAACATTAAACACTATTTCAAACATCAAACAAATTTCAAACACTATGAATTTTCAACGTTTTATCGGTATGCTGGCACTTGCCACAATGGTTTCACTTACTGCTTGCCAAAAAGAGCAAATCAACGAAACAGTTAACCCTACTGAAACCAACTCATCGACTGGTATTGTTACCGATCGTAGCGGTACCATTGTGGACGTAGCCATTGGCAATCCGAATCTTACAGCGCTCGTTGCGGCTGTTGTAAAAACCAACTCTGTACAGTTTTTTGCTAACCCCAACCTCAATGGTACTGTATTAGCCCCAACGGATGCGGCTTTTGCGGAATTGCCTGCACCATTTAACAATGCAGCCAATATCAGCGGAATTACCAATCCTGCAACAATTAATGCACTGCGCCAAATCCTTCGCTACCACGCGATTTCAGGCAAACGCAACGCAGCGCAATTTGCAAATGGCAACTATCAAACTTTCCAAAGCACAGGTATCCCAGGTGCTAACCAAATCACAGTGAGCCGTTCTATCGACAACAATGTGTTTATCAATGGTAACACACAGGTAATTGCAGTAGATGTGGCAGCCACTAATGGCGTGGTACACGTTATTAACAAGGTATTATTACCACCATCACAAGACATCGCGCAGATTGCGATTACGAATGGTGGTTTTACAGCATTAGTAGCGGCTTTGAGAAAGACTGGTTTAGCTAGTTCTCTTTCTTTGTTTGGCAACACTACAGTATTTGCACCAACAGATGCTGCATTTGCTCAATTGCCAGCACCTTTGAATAATGCGGCGAATATCAGTGCGATTACAGATGCGGCTACCATCAACACTTTGCGTTCTGTATTGCGTTACCACTTGGTACCAGCACGTGTATTTGCTCCAGATCTTCGCGAGGGTTTGCAGGCACCTACCAATCTTACAGGCAAGAAACTAACCATAAGCCTTGCAGGAGGTGCTAAGGTGAAAGGTGACGGCAATGCAACAGGGTCGGGTATCGTATTGGTTAATCTATTGGCTACCAATGGTGTTATCCACGTGATCGATCAGGTATTACTCCCATAATTTGGTATTATAAAATACCGTTTGTGAGCAGCGGTTGCGCAATGGAATATACACGAAGCAAAAGTAACGTGTCCATTGCGCAACCGCGTTTTTTTTTTACCACTATACCCCGTATTTATACCTGTTTTTTAATTTTGTTGATCCATTATTATGATATTATGAATTGAATGCGTGTATATTTATGGCTTAAAAATTAGTCCATTTATTATTTTGTAAAATTTCGCAATATGAAAAAACACTTTAACGTATTTCTTTTATGCATGCTCATGATTGGTATTTATGCATGTTCAGACTCAAAAACCACTCCCGATGCTAAAGATGTAGCAGCGAGTAAGCCCGCATCAACGGTATCAAGGTTGCCTACCGAGATTTCAGATACAGTAGCAATAGCAAGAAAGGCCGCATGGAGCGCAAAACGAGCACAATTAATTAACTTATTGAAGGCTAATAATATGGCAGGTGATTCTATTTATATCGTACGTGGATATGCGGTACCCACCCAAGATTTTAAGGATATATCACTGATCGCTTCTACTGATCCGAGGTATCCTACTACTACTTATACGATGATCGGTCTTAAAGACTCTTTAGATATCATTTTCCAAATCATTGATGCAACAGGGAAAGAACGTTATTTTGATTTTTCAAACCCTTGCCCAAAAAGATGCCCACCAGAGAGATAAAACAAAATATACCAATATGACATTATGCAAAATTAGTTTTGTGTAATGTCTATTATTATTTCGACTTTTGTTCTGCGAACATAAGTACTTGGGTGCGATTAATTATGTCCAAATACTTAATGTGAAATAAATAAAAATACAAATAGGCATATCTATAATGTGGTCAGTACTATTTATTACGTGGTCAAAAATCGTTCTTTATCTAAACTACTACGCTACATCATTACCCCTACTATCTTTTTTAATCCTTTCCTGTAGCATAGGAATTGTTCATTATAAAAAACTAAGTGCCCCCTTTAAGTTATTAGTGTGGTATTTGTGTCTTAGTTTAACGACTGAGCTTGGATCTATTTTTGGAGCAGTAGTCTATCGCCAAAATTTACCCCTGCTACACTTATTTACTTTGGGAGAATTTGTATTGTGGACGTTATTTTATGATCGCCTATTTAAGGAAAAAACATTTTTGAACCATTATTTAAATTGGATTTTAGGCATTGTTGGGGCTTTAGTAGTATTTAATTCCGTATTTGTACAGTCTATATTTTCTTATAATTCGTATGCTAAAACCGTAGTACATACAGTCATTATATGTTATGCACTACGGTATTCATTCCATTTTACAGAAGAGGCAATCCGGCCCACAATAGATTATAAAATGTTACGGGTAATCAATGCGGTTGTTTTGGTCAACTATAGCAGCACTTTATTTATTTATATGTCGAGTGTATTTTGGTTAACGGATAACGGAGCATTTGGCTTTTTATCGCCACTAAATATAACTCTCGTTACTGTTTTTCAACTCATCATACTTATCACCTTATGGAAAATAGTTTCTACCCATCGCAAATCGTCGTCTTTGTCATCATAGGTATAGTTTTTATGCTTTTAATGGCTTTGGTAGTGGTTCTTTTGGCCAATAGAGCCGAAAAACAGATCTTCCGCCAACGGATGGACAATCAAGATTTGCAGTTGAAGCACCAACAAGAATTATTGGAACGCAACCTATTGGTGCAAGAAGAAGAACGGCAAACCATCGCGGCGCAATTGCACGATGACATTGGGTCAAAGCTGGGTGTATTACACCTTACATTTCACCGCTTGCGCAGGATGGAGGCTATGACAGAGCAGTATAATCAAATGTGTGAAGAAATAGATGGATTGATCGATAATACATTAGATGCATCGAGGCGTATTTCACACGGATTATTACCGCCCACGCTAGAGGATTTTGGTTTATTGGAGGCCTTGAACGAATTTTGTGAAAGTGTACGACACACGGGAGTATTAGATATTGAGTTTGAACACAATATTGTACGGGCAGATATACCCGATCCTTTGGTAGAGTTGAACTTGTTCCGTATTGTTCAAGAACTGACTAACAATTCCTTAAAGTACTCAAAAGCCAACATAATTACGATTCAATTGATGAAACATGAAACCAGAAAGGCACTGCGCTACCGCGATAATGGCCAAGGTTTTGATCTTGAAAATATTATTTCTAAGGGGCTTGGCCTTAAAAATTTGGAAAACAGGGTGCGTATGATCAATGGCAATAGCCAAATAAATACGGCTCCTGGTAAAGGATTTGAAGCATTTATTACATTTTAATATAAAAAACATGGAAAATAGTACATTAATTCATATTGCTATCGCCGACGACGAGGCACTATTCCGCCGAGGAATGCGGCTTATTATGGAAGATTTTGAAGACTTGAGTGTGCTTTTTGAAGCAGAAAACGGTGAAGAACTACTAAAAAAAATAAGGGCATCCGACGAATTGCCGGATGTAATCCTCCTCGACCTCAAAATGCCTGTGATGAGTGGAATTGAAGCGGCAGAAGTGATCCGACGCGAATTTCCGTCTATTCAAATTGTCGTCATTTCCTCTCATGTGAGTAAGGCATTTATTCTCAATATGATAGAAATAGGGGCTTCCGCTTATTTGGGCAAAAATGCAAACCCCGATGAAGTACTAGAGACCATCCGAATGGTGCGCGAAAAAGGGTTTTATTACAATACCAGTGTTATGGATGTGATCCGAGAAAACATGATGGGTAAAAACCAAATCAAACCCCAACGCGTTTTTATGGTAGAACTCACCAGCCGTGAAAAAGAGGTACTACAACTCATTTGTGCAGAGTATAACACCCAAGAGATCGCAGAAAAACTCTTTATCAGCAGCCGAACGGTGGAAGGACATCGTAATAACTTATTGTCAAAATTGAGCTGCCGCAACACCGCTGGGCTTGTGGTATATGCGCTTCAAAGTGGATTGGTGAAATTGGATTGATCTCCCCTACCGAATCAAAGTGACCTCACCTTTGTACGACACCAGTATATTGCTGCTGTTGACCGTCCAAATATAAGTATCCATGGGCGCTGGTTGATTATTGACGGTACCATCCCAAGCCGCTTCGTAATCGGTGGTTTCAAATACAAGATTACCCCATCTATTAAAAATCCGAAATAAATAATCCGTTGGCGCGCAATCCAACAGTGGTTTAAAAACATCGTTGATTTGGTCGTTATTGGGCGTAAATGCGTTCGGCACCTCATCTACAAGATTTTGAATAGTTACTTCAATGGTGTTTTTACGCAAGCAACCGCCTTGTATTTGGCGTGCTGTGAGCGGGTATTTTCCTTCTTTTTGATAACATATTTGCGGTGGTGCGTCCTGTGTTTGAACACCTCCGGGGAAATCGAAGAGGGCTGTGGAACTATTTTCGATTAATATTTCGGTACATCTACCGGGGCAAAATACCGAATCACTTAAAGCAAATACCAGTGGTTCGATTGATTCTTTTACCAATATATCGTTAATATAGGGAGGCGGAAGGCAACCATCAACTAATTTTAATTGGAGTTGGATGGGTTCGTTACCCACTCGATTAAAACAAATACGCACCGAATCGGTACCTACGAATGGCTCTATCGTCACTTGATCTCCCCCACTCCAAGTAGCAGTAGCACCATCTGGAATTTGGGGCTGTTTGACGACTAAGCAGCCACCACAGGTCGAGGAATCAACCAATTTAAACGACAGCGGAGCGCAAAGGGATTGCTCGACTAGATTAATATTAGTGACTGTTTCAGGCCAGCCCACATTTTTGATGGTATCGTTCGTCATGGCAAAAGGTTGATCTACAATAGATATTTGTATAGGAGTAGTGATTATCTCCACCGGTTCATTGCAGCAACCCGCCACCAAGCCATCTTTATCCATTTTAATAATTGTACCAAACGAAGTAAACTCCGCCTCATTCCTTGTATCGCCAGCCACGATATAGCCACCATCTAATGTTGGCGTAATGTCGAACAAATTAGTATAAATAGGAGGATTGTTATAATAATTATACGCCCACTTGATGGTTCCGTCGTTATTTAATGCCACAACCAATCCATAAATATCAGATAATATAAATCCGTCAGAGGTGCGTATCGCTTTAGAAAATGCCGTTTCTTGATTGAGAATGCGATATGTGTTACTCCATTCTATTTCGCCATTGGTATTCATAAGTGCTACGAAACTAGCAAAAACAGGTGGTGGAACACCATTTTGAACAGTGATAGAACGACCTACGGCTAACAGTTTTCCACCTCCAACATCAAGCAAATTGGAGCATACAATATTGCTTAAACCTGATAAACTATACACCTTAAGCCATTCAGGTTGCGTTGCATTATTGGGTGTTTTCACAATTCTAAATTTAAAAAGACCAAAACTGGCAACACTATAACAGTTATCATCCTTATCCAACATACTATTTGTAAAGTCTAAGGAAGTGGTGGTGGGTTCAAAATACCTGTTGTGGGTTGGCCCAGTAAGCCTTTGTCCATTAGCATCGGTATGGATACAATAATTATATTTTTGCACTTGCACACCTGTTGCTTTTATTTTCATTCCAGTCAGGGTAAATCCATCATTAGTGTTATTTTTTTTAATCAATCCTACTGCATCATACTCCGTATTACTATCGAGGTACGACGACCAAATAACACTTCCATTATCTTTATTTATTTTTGCAAAACCAGTCCCGTTATTAAATGCTCCAAATACTATTTTGGGAATAGCAATACCAACGATTAAGTTACCATCTGGTGCTTCCCTTATTTCAGTGAATTGAATACCTCCATTGGAGACATACTGTTTTGACCATAATAAATCGCCATTCGGGTTTAGAGCCGCTACAAATGCAGTGGATTTGTTTGTATTTTCGTCAAACTGACTACCAGCCACGTAAATAATAGCATCCTTGCCTTCTACCACACTGGCACAAGATATATTTAAATTGGAGTTGCTTTTAGTCAGACCTTTTTTAAAGGTATTTTGTGCTTCGGAGGATATGGCATACAAACCTAGAAATAATACAGTAAACAACGAATAGATTAGTTTCATTTTTAATAAATTTAAAAGTAAAACACAAATATACAACTCCCCAAAGATTCTTTCATCAGTAATGATTGAATAAGACTCAATAATGTGTGAATTTCCTATTTTTAAGGATAAATACGGCATTCGACGATTACCTAAGGCAACCAAACAACTCGTTTTTGAAACGACACAAAATGAAAAGCACGCCTAATATTGACAAATACTCCCCTGCCCTATGACTTTTATCATTACGCTGCACTAAAGTGAGCCACACCTTTGTGTCATAAAAATTAATTAACCATGAAAAAAATACTTATTCCCCAAAATTCCACATCCCTTCACTCATAACAAGTGAAAGGATGTGGAATTGATGACATACTTATCTCAAAGCGATTAATCTATTAGCACTCTAACCGATTGAATATATTTGCCTCGGGTGATCTGTGCGGTATAACTACCTTTGGGCCAGTATTGTGCATGAACTTGAATTTGTAAAGTGGGTTGGTTGCTGTGGCCTATTTGTTCCCAAACTATTTCACCCATTTGATTGAAGATTCGGATTTCGGTGGTGGCTGCGATTTCGATATCCTGCATCTGAATATCCAGCATAAAATCACCTGATGTCGGATTCGGGCTGACTTTGACAGTCATATTACCCGTGAGCGTTTGGTGATTTTTTAGACGTTCGTCGATACTTCCACCCTCTACTATACCTTCTTTGGGTGCGCAGTTGCTGGTTTGCTTGCGGAGGCCACTACGAACGCCTTCGGGCGAGAGGGTAGCGTGCAT
>JBEAVK010000413.1:0-16708 GCA_041160955.1 Bacteroidota bacterium | reverse complement strand
CGATACCCGCTTACGGGCAATACCAACCTCGCAGGAGATGGTGTGTATGAAATTTTTATCAGCAGTGCCGACTGGCAAAATGTAAAACAAATAGATATTGCCGACATACTGCCCTATGTTGGTGACCAAGCTATGCTGACCGCCGTCGCACGTGGCTCTGCCTGGAGTGAGGAACTGGCGGCTGCCATTACGGTGGAGCGCTTTAAAATTGGCACAGGTTTGGTGAATGCCTCGGCGAACCTGCCTTTGGGTGTGATGTACACTACGGCGGCCAATCCATGTTATTTGAATGCAGCGCAACCTACTGGCCAAGTAAAAGCGGATGTCGCTTTGGCTAACTTCGGTATGGGTGCTGGCTGTACGGACTTCAGCGGCGCAACTCCTGCGGCTGGTGCCAAGGGCTTCTTGTTCCGCTGGGCCAATACAGCCGATCCGCTGGTGTTTGGGGAGTACCTCAAACTGACCGTTCCGGTTCGTCAATTGACTGGTGAAGCGGATAACCTGACGGGGGGAGTTGCCTGGAACTCAGTTGCCTATACGGCTACAGAGGCCGACGATGATGAACTACTCAGTTCCGAGCCGATCAAAGTGGGACTCAAAATGATTGACCCCAATACTACAGCCGCCATTGGTGACTACGTATGGCTCGACGGTAATGCTAATGGTCGTCAGGATGCAGGCGAAACACCAGTATCGGGTGTTGTGGTCAGTTTGTATAATGCTGCAGGTCAACCTGTTACCCAAACCGTTACATCCGGTGGCGGTACGATTCAAGTGCCTGTCACGACCATTACAGATGGTAACGGTTACTACTGCTTCCCTGGTTTGACACCTAATACGAACTATTCTGTTCGTTTAGAGAGCGTTACCAACTTTGGAAGTGGCGGCAACCTGTCCACCTACTCGCTTACGACCCCTAATGCGGTTGCTGACGATGTAGATTCCGATGCGACGCTGGGTACACTAGCCGGTTCGCCAGTTACACCGCGTCCGCAGATCTCCTCCCCTACCCTAGGGCCAGGTACCCAAACCAAGACCTACGACTTTGGTTTTGTTTGTCTTGGTTCCATTTCGGGTTATGTATGGATGGATACTGATAAAGAAGGTGACCAAGACAATACTGAGATGGGTCTGAGCGGTATCACGGTTACGCTGCACGATGCGGTGACCGATGCAGCCATCGGTTCGCCAGTGATGACCAATAGCAGCGGTAATTTTACCCTCAGCAACGTTCCCGCGGGCACCTATTATGTGGAGTTTACGACCTTACCAGGTACTAAAGTCCCCACCAGCAAAGATGCAACAGGCAACGACAATAACGACTCGGATGTGAATGCCAATGGCCGCACAAATGCGTTTACCTTGGGTTCCTGCGATTTCCTCAAGTTTGACTTAGGTCTTAAAGATATTCCTCTGAATCCTGCATCTATTTGCGGTACGGCTTGGGACGATCTCAATAAAGATGGCACTTTTGATGCACCTGCTGAGCCGGGCATAGCCAATATAACAGTACAATTGCTCAATTCATCTGGATTTGTAATCAATTCTACAGTGACAGATCCTTTTGGCGAGTACTGCTTTAATAATCTCGATCCTAATGTGGGCTATCAGGTAGCATTTGTGCCACCTTCTATCACGATTATGTTCTCGAGTGCTGGCCCGGATCAGGATGTAGATTTGACAACTGGTATTACAACGCTTACTTACACCCCGATTAATGATGAGACGATCAATGGTGTAGATGCGGGCTTTATGGGGCCGCTCTCTATTGGTAACTTAGTATGGAAAGACATAAATGACGATGGGTTGTATGACCCTGCCGAGCCAACGTTTTCGGGTATTCCCGTCAGATTGATTGCATCAGATGGTACTACGCTCTTAGCCAGTACGACAACCGATGGCAATGGACGCTACCTTTTCAAAAATCTTATGGCTGGCACTTATTTTGTAGAATCGGGTGTCCCCAATGGCGGCTTCCGTTCATCTACCGATATTGCAACAAGCACTAATCCAAATGACATTGACAGCGACGACAATGGTGTAGGTACTGCTAGTACTGGATTTGTTAGAAGTAGCCTCATTACTTTGGCCAACGATGGTGGTACGCCAGGAGATGCCAACTGGATAGAAAGCGATGCCTTACAACAGATCAATGGGATGATTGACCCAGCCGTCAACCCAAAAGCCTATTATACCGTTGACTTTGGATTTGTTTGTGCACAGCCATCGGTACCTGTATTTACACAAATAGTAGCTACATGTAATCTGCTCGTACCGAATAATAACGGCTCAATTACCCTTACAAGCGCAGCAAACGCCACACATTTCGGTATTAGCACGCTAAATGCAGCCACTTATAATGGGCCAACTACGATAGGTAGTGCAACAGCCATTGCTTTGCCGCAGTTGATCAGGGCTAGCATTCCGAATGCTGGCGGTACATATATAGTACGACTGTTCAATAGTGTAGGTGATTGCTTTGTGGATGTGCCAGTGGTGGCAGCAGTGATTAGCTGCAATTGCCCCACAATTCCCTGTGGCGGCACTACAGTAGTAAAGAATTAATACAAAAGCCACCTACCCTAGTCAATGATGACTGGAGTAGGTGGTTGTATGTAATCAATCAAAATTGTCTATATTTTTAAATAATAATACTTATGAAAGGTAACAATACCAATCTAAATTTTTCATCGCTACTCTGCCTCGGGCTTTGTTTCCTGACGGGATTATTGTTATGGAAGGCGCCGAACCCGGTAGCTGGTGTATCCATACAACCAGTGGTATTAGCAGTGTTACTGCCCGTACTGGGAGCCTTCTTTTTGGTGCGCCCGTTCTTGCGGCTTTTCTTGCGGCAAATGCAACGCGTATATACTGCATCTGCTGATGCAATATTTTTGTTCAGCACTAATCGTTCGTTGTATAAGTCACTATGGCTTGTATCGGCGATTGTGTGTGTGGGTGCGATTCAGGTGTCTGCGCAAGTTAGAGGTGCTGTTTTCCGTGATTTTAACGGAAACGGTACTCAAGATACGAACGAACCACTTGTCTCTGGCGTATTGGTTTCAGCCTATTTAGCCGACTCAAATACTCCATGTGGCACCGCAACAAGTGCAGGTACAAGCGCGCCCAATTTTTCAGTGCCGGGTTGTGGTACAGCAGATGTACGCGTCGAATTCGAGATTCCTACCTCTGGTACTTGTGTGAACAGCAGTATTGACTTTACCTCTTTAGGTGGTACTACGTATGGCTCTTCTGTACAGTTCGTGCAGGGGAATAGTACAAATGTGAATTTTGCCATACACAACCCGAATGATTACAATACTGGAGCCGCGAATACATCGGCATATATTCCTCGTTATGTTAGTGGCGATCCGTTGCCAATCGGTAGTCCTGCAGGTGCTGAATCTTGGTTTTATGGGTTTGGTTACAATAACACTGGTGATCCGAGTACCCCTCCGGCTCAAACGGTTAACGGTACAGTACTTGGCTCCACTTGGGGCGTAGCGTACAGCAAGCAAGCCAAAAAAATATTTGTTGCGGCTTTCATCAAGCGGCACGTTGGTTTGGGTTCATTGGGTTCAGGGGGAATCTACCTGTTGGAACCTACCGCTACTACATTCAACGTTTCAACATTCTATGATATGGATGCCAATGGTCATCGTACCCGTGCTGATGATGGGACGGCTCCGGCTTATGGCTCCGGTAGTTCATTTACAATAGCATCCAATTCTATTATCACCTTTTCGGGTGCCCCTGATCCACTCTCAGGTCAGCCAATCGGTTTGGGTGTAGTTGGCACAAATGTAAACAGAACCCTTCCTACTAATCCCATAATACCTGGCTTCGATCCGGCGGCATTTGACCAGACCGGCAAAGTAGGTTTGGGAGATATCGACATCAGCGACGATGGTCAGTACCTGTTTGTAATGAATCTTTACAGCCGTCGTGTTTTTCGTCTGCGACTAAATGATCCCTTCAATCCTACGAGTGTAACGGAAGTAGTAAGTTATGCTGTTCCTGATCCCGGTTGTACCAACGGTACCTACCGTCCCTTTGGGTTGAAGTTTTACCGTAATAAATTATACGTTGGTGTGGTGTGCTCGGCCGAAAACCTCGGAGGTACGAATGCCAATTTATCAGCACAGGTCTATGAACTGAATAATCCTACCGCTGCCGCAGCCTTTAATGCCACGGCTGTTGTTACCATTTCCGATATGACCTACGACCGCCAAACTTCGTCAGATTGGCGACCTTGGTCCAATAATAGTGACCGGGGATCAAGTCCTATTAGATATGCCCAACCTATTCTGTCTGGTATTGAAGTAAATGAAAGGGGCGACATTATCATGGGCTTTATGGATAGAGCAGGTAATCAGTATGGGAATGATAATTATAAGTTTTTGCAGACTACTACTACTACTACTGATAACCATTCGTCCGGAGAAATTCTGATCGCCGGGGTTGATTGTAGTACAGGGAGTTTTGCGGTTGAAAATAATGGCCAAATTACTTCCAATGGCATTTCTTTGACCAGTAGTCATACAGCTAGTCATGGAAGTGATAACCCCCTTTCTCAAGGGATAGGTGGGCGCGAATTTTTCTTTGATAATTCTGCCGTAGGAGACCCTCATAGTGAAACAGCCCAAGGTGCGATAGCCATGTTAATGGGTACTGGAGAAGTCATGTCGTCGTCTTTTGCAATTGTTGCTGGGTTAGCTTCAGATGCAGGTGTGATCAGGTTGTCATCTAACGATGGTACTTTTGTATCCGGCTATGCCTTATATGGAGGAACACTAGCATCCGGCAACTTCTTTGGGAAGGCATCTGGTCTTGGTGATTTGGAATTAAGTGGAGCGACAAGTCCCCTAGAAATCGGCAACCGTGTCTGGATGGATACCGATGATGATGGTATTCAGGATGCAGGTGAGATGGGTATTGGTAGTATTCCTGTCAAACTCTTTCAGGGTGCCACACAGGTTGGCGCAACCACTACTGCTACTAATGGTAGCTACTATTTCAATAACAGCAATGTGAATTTGAATGGTGCAACAGGACTTTTACCCAATACGGCTTACGTGATTCGGGTGGATGCGGCTGATTTCCCTGTTGGTAAGTCAGTCTCTACGAACCAAAATATCGGCGGTGCAGGCCAGCCAGATGTACGCGATAATGATGCTACACTCAATGGTGGCAATGCCGAGATCGCAGTGACGACTGGGAAGTATGGAGAGAATAACCATACGCTGGATATGGCGTTTAGGCAAGCAGTTTGCTCACTGACATCTGCAACCGAAACCCTTGAAACTTGTAACAATAATGGCTCTGCTGCCAATCCAGCAGATGACTTTATCACCTTTAGCCTAAATCCGACGGGTACTGATCTAGGTGCTTCGTATAGCGTGACAGCGAGTGGCGGTGCCACCGTATCACTTGCTGCTGGCGGCGCAGCCACAAATATCGCTTATGGTGTTACAACAGCCTTCCGCCTGCAAAATGGCAGCGCGAACGGAACTTTGTACACCATTACCATAACGGATGTGAGCGGTGCGCCTTGTGTGGTGACTACGACGGTGCAGCAAAGCGCGTGTTCGACACCAGGTTGTGTGAACCCCTCAGGTATTACGCTCACCCCAACTGCCCCCATCTGTACGAATGGTGTGCCACAAAACAATGGCATTATCCGGATCACGGCAGGTACAAATGTTACTAACTTTGGCATCAGTACGGCGGGTGCGGCTACTTATGACGGCCCAGCCTATCCAGCGACGACCTTCACGAGTTTCCCACAAATAATCAGCAGCACAATCCCCAATACTGGCGGTACTTATATCGTCCGCATATTTAATGGCGCAGCAAACTGCTTTATAGATCAGACCATTACGGTGGATGCTGTCACATGTGCCTGTCCCGCTCCATACCCATTATGCACAAGTGAAAGTTATACACTTACGGCTGACGCAGGTTACTCCAATTACCAATGGTTCTTTGATGCTGATGGAAATGGCCCTACTGCACCAGTTTTGGTGGCAAATACGGCCGTTTATGCTAATGCCAATCAGCCGGGTACTTACACTTGGACGGCGGTAAACGGCAGCGGTTGCGTAGTACTAGGTTGCTGCCCGACGGTGTTAGAATCGATCACCACAAATGCCACCTTCACCCCAACTGCCCCCACCTGCACAGGTGCAACAGCCAACAACAACGGTATCATTACCTTTGCCACAGCAACTGGCGTGACCAACTTCGGTATCAGCACAGTAGGCTCAGCTACTTATAATGGCCCTGTATATCCAGCTACTACCTTTACGGCGGTGGGACAAAATGTTTCGACCACTATACCGAACACAGGTGGCTCTTATATTGTGCGCGTGTTCAATGGAGCAGCAGCTTGCTTCACGGATGTGCCAGTGACGATAGCTCCAGTGACTTGTACGGCTACTTGCGCCCTCACAGCCGCAACCAAGACCCTCGAAACCTGCAACAGTAACGGCACCACAGGTAATGGCGCAGACGACTTTATCACCTTTAGCCTCAACCCTACTGGTACTGGCCTCGGTGCTTCGTATAGCGTAACAGCCAACAACGGCGGCATCGTAACGCTCGCAGCGGGTGGTATGGCCACAGGCATCGCCTACGGCTCGGCAACTGCTTTCCGTCTGCAAAACGGTAGTTCGAATGGGACATTATATACGATTACTGTCACGGATGTGAGCGGTGCGCCTTGTGTGGCAACGACGACTGTACAACAAAATACTACTTGTTCGGCACCACCTCCTTGTGCTTTAACGGCCATCACCTTTGCCAACCCAAGCCCATGTAACGACAACGGCACAAACACCAACGCTACCGATGATTATTTCACCGCCGATATTACCGTAACCTTTAGTAACCCTCCAGCAACGGGCAACTTAGTGCTTACTGGTGATGTATTAACAGGCGGTGGTGCTACTTCGGTGACCGTAGCGACCGCTGGTGCGGGACCAACCTATACATTTGTAGGTGTGCGTTTACGGGCAGATGGTAGTTCAAGTGCAGTAACTGCAACATTCAGCGCGGATAATACCTGTACATTTAGTGTAACGAATGGCCCTAATGTGCCAAGTTGTTCTAATTGTGTTATACCAGTTTTGGCCACTAACAGCGGCAACATTTGTATTGGAAATGTCCTAAATCTTGCAACATTAGTTACAGGTAACACACCAGCAGGTACGCTCACATTCTATACCTCACAATCGGATGCCACGGCAGGTACCAATGCGCTGATCAATTCAACCATCGCGCCTATTGCCAATACCACTTACTATGTACGCAGTGAAATAGCGGTGAATTGTTTTTCAACAACATCGGTGAGCGTTACGGTTGCTAATAACCCTGCCCCAACGGTCACTAACGGCTCAGTATGCGCTGGTGGTACTATTGATTTGGCGACTTTGGTTACCGCTACAGGTGGTGGTACTTTGAGTTTCTATACTACACTGGCAAACGCAAATGCGGGCACAAATCCATTGGCATCATCCAATGTATCGCCTGCGAGTGCAACGAACTACTATGTGCGTAGCAGTACGGCTGCGGGGTGTTACGGGGTAAGAGAGATTGTTATAACTATTACTCCGGTGGTTTGTATCCAACCGACTATAACTGGATCGAATTAAGCAGTATTAAACTTAATATAGGACTTTAATAAAAAAATCCCAAGTACACGTAAAATGGTACTTGGGAATTTTTATTTTGATGGCCTAATCATGTTACATCTACCGCAATTCAATCACCTGAAAAGACATTGGCGGCACTTTTATCGTCGATAAGGTGTTGAATTCTGTGCCATCAAGTATGCTTTTTCCAGCAGAAAACGATGCCATACACTCCGAAAAACGCTTGGTGGTAAGGGTTTGCTCTTCTGTATTTTGACTCATAATCACCATTACTGTTTTTTCGGCATCGTGTCTAAAATATACATATACACTATTCTTTGGCATATATTGAGTGAGTTTTCCAGTTTGTAATGCGCTGGTATTTTTGCGATAATTGGCGAGTTTTTTTACAAAATCAAAAGCCTCATTTTCGAGGGTGGTACGCCCCGAAGCCATAAATTTATTTTGGGCATCTCCCGCCCAGCCACCCGGAAAGTCGCGGCGCACCTCGGCATCAGATGGGTTTTTATAGTTTTTCATCAACACCTCGGTGCCATAATACAATTGCGGCACACCGCGGGTAGTGAGCAAAAAACCAACACCTAATTTGTACTTATTCATATCTTCTTGCACCATCGAGAAAAAACGATTCTTATCGTGGTTGTCCAAAAAGGTCATATTGAGCATCGGATCTTGGTAAATAAAATCAAGCGCCAATAAACCATATAAACGGTTAAACCCCGTACCCCAATCGCATTTTTCGTTCAATGCAGCATTCACCGCATCGTATAGTACAAAGTCATTGGGCGATGGCAGGGTGCTGCGGTACGGAATATTCATATTGTTTTTTACAAAGTACGACTGGCTCACCGGATTGTGTACATCGTTTTCACCCGTGATATACATCCTGGGGTGTTCTTCCAGTAGGGCATTGTTGCAGCGGTTCATAAAATCCAAATCATTGTACTGATAGGTATCAATACGCCAACCATCAATGCCAAAATACTCGACAGTCCAAAGCGCATGTTGGGTCAAAAACTTTTCTACAAAGGGATTTTCATGGTTCAAATCGGGCAAAAACGGAACAAACCAACCTTTTTGGTGGATATCAAAATCACTTTTATTGCCATTTACAATATCCATCACTGCATCATCGCGGTAGGAGGTATTGGTATATGTTTCCCATTGGTTAAGCCAGTTTTGCATCGGTTTGTCGCGCAAAAACCAATGATTAATCCCTACGTGGTTATACACGGCATCTTGCATTACTTTAAAGCCTTTGGCATGGGCAGCCTCAATCATTTTTTTATACGCTGCGTTACCGCCAAGCCGTCGATCTACATTGTAATGATCGGTGAAGCCATAACCATGATAAGCCGAACGCATAGCACCACCCTCGTTGGTTTTGGGTTGGTCATTTTCAATAATTGGATTGAGCCAAATTGTGGTAACCCCCAATTCTTTTAAGTAATCAAGGTGGTTGATCACGCCTTGCAAATCGCCACCATGTCGTGCAAATGGATTAGCACGATCCGAATCAGGATCGGCCATATCGGCAAATTGATCGTTGGAAGGATCGCCATTAGAAAAGCGATCGGGCATAAGGAGGTAAATAAAATCTTTGGCATTAATCTCCTGTGGTTTTTGGTCGCGCACTTTGAGTTCGTACTCGCGGGTCACAACAGCGGTTTCGGTGCCAGTCGGATTTTTTTTGGTGGGTTTGCCAGTAGTGGTTTGGCTGAGTTGTATCGTAAATTTCCCTGCTTTGGTTTCGGGTGCCAAACGCAAATCAATAAACAGATAATTGGGATTTTCTACCTCATGTACCTGCATAATGGTCACTCCAGGGTAGTTAATAGCCACCTTGCTCCCTTTGAGTTGTGTGCCGTAAACCATGAGTTGGAGATCGGGATTTTTCATACCTACCCACCAATTGGTTGGGTTAATCCTTTGTATGGTAGCGGACTGGGCAGTAGCCATACCGCTTGAAATAAGCAGGATTAGAGTGGTCAAAAACAATGTTTTTTTCATAGTTATATTTGTAAAAGAATGCGTACTCACGCGTTTTATTTTGGAGCAAACTTAGACATTTTTTTTAAAAAATATAAAATGTATCGTTAACCAAGGGTGCATTTGGAGGCAAATTCCTTGGTAACTAAAATACGCTGTTACCGAATCCACTATCCGATCAATATTAGCATCGAAAAAACCCTGCGCTATTTATACATCGGAAGGAACCGTACTTTCTTACTCCAGCCCCGTTGGCAAACCATCCAAACTCTGCACATTTTTTTCCAACATATATGCGCGTAATCCACCTTCCCCTTTCTTTTCTGCCCAATCGAAATGAGTGGTGCGTTCGCCTACATAATCATAGAAAGGAATACCATATCCACAGGAGGTTTGCACGAGATCTATATCGGCCATGATAATTTGTCGGGTACTGGGCAGGATACTAAAATGCGGCGCATATTCGTTCCAAAGTGCCGAACCTCGTAGAACCGAATAGCCTTTTCCATACAGCCGTAAAATATTAGGCGCGCCTTCAAAAGCACAAAACATAAATGTAATACGCCCATTTTCGAGGAGTTGAGCGGCGGTTTCGTTGCCACTACCGATTATATCCATATATCCGACGCGGTGTTCGGACAATACCCGAAAACTATCCAATCCTTTAGGGGAAAGGTTAATATGCCCTACTTCTGACAATGGAGCAGTGGCAACAAAAAACATCTTTTGCTTTTCTATAAAAGCCCGATGAGGGGGCTGAATTGCGTTGTGGAATTTTCCCATGGATCACAAATTTGACTTAAAGTATGCTGTTAAGTGTTGCAAAAATAATAATTTACTGTTTTATAAATTTAAAAGTATGGTAAGTACCTTTACGATCACTAATGTTCAACAAATAAATACCAGAGGATAACTGACTAATTTGAACTGGCTTACTGGCACTTTCTACGTTAATAGTTAAAAGGCTATTTCCAAGTATATTGCGGATGTCACATTCAAAACTTTCACCTTCTGGTAGTCCGCTGATATATAAAAAATTATCGCTAGGATTAGGATAGAGTACCGCAGCCTTAAATTTATCTGCATACGCTTGGCTACTTGACACACCCAAATTTTGTGCTGTAAAAGACATAGCAACCTGGTAAGTTTTATTATCGGAAATTTGACCAGGTGTTGGAATATTGTTGAATTGATCTAACTGAAACATGACAACGAGATCACTTCCAGCATCCCAAAAAAGGCTTGTACAATTAACTCTTGATTTAGGATCTTCAAAAACAATCTCTTCCAGCAGTTTTGCATTGCTGCTTCCAAGCCCCCATTCATAGAATTTAAAACCGGAATTCCCTTCATTATTGATAAATGGAGTAATTAAAATTAAATTACCATTTGGTAATATATCAAACTGTTGAAAAGGTAAATCCTCATCCAATGCATCGCTTATTTTACCGCTCCATTCTAAGTTGCCATTGGCATCTAAAATAGCCAAATTAGCATAAGGTTTATCCTCCAACGCAAATAGTACATTCGCTACTGTACCATATACATAAATTTTCCCATTTCGATAAATAATTTCTGGAAAGAAAGAATACCCTGTTGCGTTAGACAAGTCAACGGTCTTAAAAATACTACCCAATTCATCAAAAAGAGCCAACTGCACTACTACATCGGTAGTATCGAAATAGTTGCCCGGTTGAGCGTAAAGAAAAGCATATTGTGCGTTGGGTAGTTGAATAAGCCCACGTACCCTTCCCACATCTAATATACTACCGACCGGTTGCCCATTTCTAATAAATCTAGGTAAATAATCAAGCGTATCCAAGCCGATAGCATCAATACCGCTTGCTTTTCGGATCCATGCAACATACTGGTTGTCTTGGGTCATTCGGGGTTGTACCTCAAAATAATCGCCTGTATTAGATGCGACTACATAGGGTAGCCCTCGGTCGTTGAGGCTGCGAAGTGCATTTGTTTGTTGTACACCGGGTACGGTAAATTGCGAATTTCCATTACTAATATCGCTAAAGGCAAATCTACCCGCTGGAGGTATTGCCTGCACATTGCTCGAATATATTGCCTGACCAAGCATTCTGATATGCCCTTGTTGCCCTACTTTTTCCAATGAAGTACCTACCAATCGGTAGCCCGTATTATCAATTCGATTTGCAGTAATATTTACCACGTTACCGCTGTTATCTAAGGTACTAATCAAAGCGCCTTCCAGCAATCCGATGTTGTGCAAAAAATGTATTTGATTATCAGTTATATCCACTAAATAATCCTCTGGATAAACTGATGTAATTGGAGGAGTAGTAGAGGAATCACTAAACAAATGCATCCATTTAACAGGAAGCCCTGTTGTAGCGGGTATTTGCGCAGTGAGGAAACTAGAGGAAAACGTAAGTGCAAGTATTACCTTACTTAAAAGTGTGAAAATCTTCATTTTTAAAATTTTTAATTATTTAATCAAAATAGAGGACATGGCTATTGCAATAAAGATATTGCTAAGTCGGGTGTTTTTGAGCCTATAAACAATGATACCCCAAATAGCAATTGTAGATTAGATTTTTATTGTTTAAATAATGCATAAGTATTGTTTTTTAAAAGATTAAAACTATAACCTAAACAGTATAAAAGATATATAAGTTTATGCATTTTCAAAATAAATAAGCAACATTATGATAGTTTAAAAAACCGAACATTTCATAAATTTTTATTGTCCAAATACTTAACCTTCTAAAATTCATATTTTGTAGTATTTTTGCTCCCACCCGATAGGCATTATCAGTAATTACATTTTCATTTCCAAACATGAGTAAAGTACTATCTTCATTTCTTTTAAGTATCGTTTTTTATTGTCCAATGCTGGCGCAAAACAATTGTGCCACTACTTGTATGGGCAACTTGGGCGAAAATATTTTTATCAACGGCGATTTTGGGACAGGCGTCCCCAATGTACTTGCCACAAATCCTAATATCGCTCCCGGATACAATTACGTTATCAATGTACCACCAAACGATGGCAGCTACGTCATTACCAATAGTACTACACCTTGGGGATCTTGGGCCACCACCAACTGGATCAATATCAAAGACAATAGCACCGACCCAAACGGCTATATGATGGTGGTCAATGCCGCTTTTACACCCAGCCTGTTTTACGAACAAAAAGTAGATGTTTGCGCCAATACGCTCTATGAAATGTCGGTAGATGTGATCTCTTTGATAGAGCAATCGGTAGCAGGTAATAGCATCAAATCCAATGTGGCTTTCCTCATTGATGGGGTGGATGTATGTGCTTCTGGCGATATACCCCATGACGGGAAATGGCATACTTATCGCTTTTCCTTTACAACTAGTCCAAGTACTACAACGGTAAAGTTGGCTTTTAGGAACAATGCCCCCGGCGGTTATGGCAATGATTTGGCGATTGATAATATCTCGTTTCGCGCCTGTGGCCCCTTGCTGGATATCAGGGATACTTCATGGTATTGTGCTGGTACACCCCTCAAAATCGCTGCTAATATTCAAAACTCTCCATACAATACCCCTGCATACCAATGGCAAACCAGCCAAGATGGTGGCCTCACTTGGAACGATATTGCGAATGCTAATGCCGTTAATTTAACGGTAAACGCACCCCAGCAAAATGATTTGTACAGATTATTGTCGGCTAATAGTACACTCAATCTGGATTTGCCTTACTGCCGTGCATTATCTGCTACAACAAGGGCGTATTTAGAGGATTTGTCCCAATATGCGATTGGAGGAACCGATACCATTGTGTGCAATGGCGCGCCGGGTATTTTAGTGGCCGGCAAATTTATGGATTACGCATGGTCCACCGGTGAAAACACCGCACAGATAGCCGCACCTACACCCGGTTGGTACGCTGTGACCATCACCACAAAAGAAAACTGCACAGCCAGCGATAGCCTTTTGGTATATCGCGTGGATTTGTTCGCAACTACGGATGTTACCCCGCCAATTTGTTATGGAGATAGCACAGGAACGGCATCAATTGTCTATTTGCAGGGCGGAACAGGAGGGCTGGTGTATGCTTTAAATAGCGGCCCATTTGGTAGTATAACTGATTTTGAGGGGATTCCGGCAGGCGCGCATATCGCTCAGATAAAAGATTCCTTGGGATGTACGGTAAAAATGCCTTTTACACTTTCCAACCCACCTCCGCTCACAGTTGACATTGGCTCAAATAGGAAAATACTGTCGTGCGATACTATTGCTTTTCAGGCCGTATCCAATAAATCTACTTTGGTATATAGTTGGCAACCTTCTGACTTGCTGAGTTGTGGCAATTGTCCTAATCCTACCATGATGCCCATGCGCGATACGAGCGTTAGTATATTGATTGTAGATGAATTGGGCTGCTTTACCTCCGATACTGTTTTGGTAGATGTATCGCCCCGTTTGGATGTATTTGCACCTAATGTATTTGCACCTAATAGCGATGGCGTAAACGCTTTTTTCACGCTATTTACTAGCAAAAGTGCTGTTTCAGTGCGCAAATTGGCTATTTATGATCGGTGGGGAAGTCTTGTATTTTTACGCGAAAATATATTGCCTGGTAGTAATAACCTGCGTTGGGACGGTACTACCGCTGCGGGTAAACAAGCACCAGAGGGCGTATATATCTGGATGGCAGAAGTGCTGTTTACCGATAATGTATCGAGTATTATAAAAGGGGATATTACCTTGATTCGTTAATATTTATGCTGATTCGATAGGGTACAACTTGAATAAGTATTTGGACATAATTAATTGCATAATTGAACGCAGGAATTTTTCGGCTAGATGAGCCATTTTTAAGGCAGATAGCGGTACTATCTAACGAAAAAATGGGGATGGATTTATGCTGAGCGTGTCGAAGCATAGGCGGAAAAGACCAAGTTCAAAATGCTAATTAATTGTGTCCAAATACTTATCATGCCAAATTTTATCAAAAATGGCAATCTATTGAACATTTGTAATTAATTTGTATATTCTGGCTATAAAGGTCGGCCACCCGCTAAACACGGCGGTATGGCAGTCACGCTAACGTTCTTGCAACAATAAAAAATATGAAACATGAAAATAAATATCAACATCTGTCCACTGCTACTATTGCTATTCTGCCTCCTAACCTCTTGTAAGGCACAAGTCAAAACTGACCCACAAAAAAGTGTACCCAAAATAGTACGTACAGCAGGTGTTTCGTCAGGGAATATATCCTGTGAGTTGCAAGACCGAGATGGCAACCTTTGGTTTAGCACGAGTGATGATGGCATACACTGCTTTACTGGAAAATCATTTATCCATTTTACAACCAGCAATGGACTCTGTAATAATAGTACGAGTTCCATTATTCAGGACAAACTAGGGAATATCCTTATTGGCACCAACTCCGGTATATGTAAGTATGATGGTGGAATTTTTAGCCCATATTTTGAAGCGGATACTTTGAACAATTTACGGATTACCGCCCTTTTGGAAGATCGAGATGGCAACCTTTGGTTTAGTGCCATGAACAAAGGTATTTATCGGTATGATGGCACCACTATCTCTCCTTTTCTTTACGAATATGAGCACACATTCTTTAAAAACAAGCACGAAAAAATGATCACTGATATCATACAAGATAAAAAGGGAAACATTTGGTTCAGTTCTTTTAATAGAGGTGGAGTATGGCGATACGATGGGGCATTCCTTACGCACTTTCTTCCATCTTCCGACTATTATACTTTACATGAAGATGAAAAGAGTAATGCTTATGCTGCTTCCGATATGAGATATATCCATTCTCCCGACTATATTACTGATGATATGATTTGTTCTATGAGAGAAGATAAATCTGGAAAGATTTGGTTTGCCACCAGAAGACACGGCATTTGTATATATGATGGGGAAGCATTTACAAATTTTAGCGACAATGAATTATTTATTACCCATAGTATAATTACAATTTTAGAAGATAAAAAGGGGATTTTTTGGCTAGGAACAGATGAAGGCGGTATCTTCTCCTATAATGGAAAAACATTAAAAAATTATACAACGGCTGATGGACTAGTCAGCAATTCAGTTCGTAGTATTTTGGAGGACAAAGACGGAAATCTTTGGTTTGGCACAAGAGGTATGGGTTTGAGTCGTTACGATGGAAAATCATTTGTCAATTTTTCGGAATAAAAGCAGTACGAGACACAAAGAGCAATAAAACCAAGAACGAAAGTATGGCTGCCAACGGCTTCCTAAGCGTGGCTGTGTGCAGCCATGCTTTCGTTCACGGCAATTAAAAACAAAAAAAACAAAAAGTTTTGCAACAAATTTGATTATAGTGCTGTATCTTTGTAACGATTAAAGATATAATGATAATTTAGTGGAAAAAATTGGTCAAATAGAAATTAGAGTGACAGGTAAAAAAGGAAACCTTGATCTAAAACCCGATAATTACGATATTAGAGAGATTATCGAGGTGCTGCAAAATGCAGAAGTAGATTATAATCCCTCCTATAAAGAAGATTATATCAAATCATTAATAACAAAAGCTAAAAAAAGTTGGGCTGATGTAAAAGATGCTGACGAATGGCTTGAAAATGTAAGAGGATATGGAGCGTAGTGATGTAATGTTGGATACAAGTTTTTTTATTAGATTGTTGTCGTAAAAAACGGTTATTTTTGTATTTTCAGGCAACCAATCTTTACTTACCTTCACCAAAAACGACTACTTTAGTCAAAAACATATCGCATTATGACCGCATTGGCAGAAAAAAAATTGGAATTTATCCGGGAAGTTTCCAGCATCAATGACGTAAAAACGCTGGTGGCACTGATAGAAGCTTATCTAAAAATTACCGGAGAAGCGAAAGCATCTAGCAAGGCAGTGAATCCCATTCGCCAAAAATTTGATGCGGACGCTATTCGTCAACGGCGAGGTCGTGTAGGGCATGATAAGGCCAAAATTATGCGTCTTATTCAGGAAATGGATGTACAAGAGCCTATTGAACAACTTTTGGCTCAACTGACGAAATGATTTACCTTTTTGATTCCAATATCGTTCTGCATTACATCCGCCA
>JBEAVK010000390.1:0-24541 GCA_041160955.1 Bacteroidota bacterium | reverse complement strand
GTGTATTGATAAAGTTACTTTGGAAGACTTAAGTATCACATTAATCGCTGCTCCCGAGTGTATCCCAACAATTATTCCAATCCTGCCCAATCCCATTTGCGCGTCCAAGGCAGTAGGTGGTTTGTTAACAACAGAGGCGAATGTCGGTATAGAAGATGCCCAAGTGTTTATGTTCCCAACCGCAGCCAACATCTCTTGTAGTACTATTCCTACAGAGGGAGGCTGCATTTTTCTAAAGACGACGGGCAAGAGTGGCGGATATGGTTTTTGTGATGTATGTACCACAGAACCCTCGTACACCGTTCGCCCAATACTCAATCTTGACCCAATCAATGGCGTAAATGCCTGGGATTTGGTACTGATTAGCCGACATATTTTGAACCTTGAACCACTCAATACCCCCTACAAATTAATTTCTGCGGATGCCAACCGATCGGGGACTGTAAGTACTTTTGATATTGTACAATTCCGGAAGTTAATTCTAGGCACTTTTACCTCATTTTCTCAAATGCCTGATCCGATGAATCAATGTCATCGTTCTTGGCGTTTTGTAAATGCGGCCCAAGTATTTACTGTTCCAGCAAATCCATTTGCTGATATAATACAAGAAGAAATAATTGTCCCAGCCAGTACCTTCCCAAAACTGAATGCACATTTTGTGGGTTGTAAACTGGGGGATGTTGATGTGTCGGCTACTCCGAATAATAAAATGGGCTTGCAAAATAAAGTGCCGATCAGTATCGGCCTACCTGCTCAAAAAAGCGTAGGCAACTATTTGTCTATTCCTATTATTTATACGGGCAATGAAGTGTTGGATGCTTATCAGTTTGCCTTATATTTTGATCCAACCAAATTGGGTTTCGTATCGGTGAGTCAAGGTGATATAAAAGGGTTTAACGTACAAAATTTTGGCTTTGAGGGCGTAAACAATGGTGAAATAAAAACACTTTGGTATTTCAACCCCTACACAGATGAACGGCCCTTACAACAAGGGGATATTCTGTTTTACTTGAATCTAAACGTATTAGATCGGTTTGCTTTATCCAGTGAGGTATTAAAACTTAAAGATGCTCCTGATTTCAATTTTGCATGGAGCCCCGAAGGAGCAATATTTGGTTTAAGTCCTGCGAACCAAGCCGAAGCACGAAAATTGGATACAGAAAATGTAGTTGAGCTGGCACCTGTGGTATCTCCCAACCCTACAAATGGCGTAGTGAGGATACAATTCGCCTCTAGCAAGGAGTTCAATGGCGTTATCCAGTTATTTGACTCATACGGCAAAATGATTGTTTCAAATCCGGTCAAAACCGCCGTAAATGGCTACAATATGACCATAGACGCGCTTGTGCAAAAACCTAGTGGTCTCTATCTTTGGAAGATTGTGGGCGTAAATACCAATTATTGTGGGTATATAATTAAAAACTAAGCGATATTAGGACTATAGCCGCTATATTCCACCTTTATATTGAGTTACAATTATTTTTGGAGCGTGTTCCTTACGAGGATTACCTAGTATTGAACACGCTCCTACCTATTTATACGGAGCGTTGTTAGGTTTTGTGCATAGATTTATGGGTCACAGCAGGATTTTCATGCACAAAACCTATAGAGCCGAAGTATAGGTCGCTTTTTTGACTATTAACACTCCTTCATTTCAGAAAGGTATAAATTATTACTACAAATACATTATGAAACCTATTTATACACTACTATTTACCCTCCTCGTGTCCTGCCCAGTAAATGCGCAAACCCGCTATTATGTCAACCAAGCCGCCACGGGCGGCAATAATGGTACAAGTTGGGTAAGTGCTTTTACAAAATTAGAAGCAGCACTTGGCTTAGCCACAGCCAATGATGAAATATGGGTAGCCGCAGGCACCTATTACCCCACCAGTACCAATGATCGTAACACCTCTTTTTTGCCACAGTCTGGTGTAAAACTCTATGGTGGATTTAAGGGCGATGAGACGGCGATTGATCAACGCAATATAACTACCCATAAAGTAGTATTGAGCGGTGATATAGGAATACCCAACGACAGTACCGATAACAGCTACAATATTATGTACATGACCAATCCCGATAGCAGCACCGTCGTGGATGGTTTTGTATTTCAGCATGGGCAAGCCGATTTTTCGGGTAATAGCCCCTATTATGACCGACGAAAATGTGGCGGCGCGCTTTATGTCAACGCAGCCGATGGTGTTGCATGTCCGAGGATACGCCATTGTGTATTTACCCAAAATTTCGCCCGAAATAACGGGGGCGGTATCCTGCTCAATGGCAGCGGTACAGGATCGGTATCGGCATATATTCAATATTGCACCTTCCTCAAAAACAGGGCGCTGGGTAGTGGTGGTGGCGTAATGCGGCAGGGCGGCAGTTATGATACCCAACCTGTACCTGTAGAAGATTGTGTATTTATAGATAATTCCGCAAAAAATTTTGGCGGTGGTTATTTCTACACCGATTCGGATCGGAACGATGATCTATTATTTATCAGAGATACATTTTTGAATAATAGCGCTAATAGGGGTGGGGGCTTGTTTTTGGATTTAGGAAGGACAATTGGTCATGGGGCAACCATAGATGGTTGTGTTTTTACGGATAATAGATCATCGAGTCCAGCAGCTGATATACAATTGGAGTCTTTGACCTTCTTGCCTGTTGAGCAAGTTGTAATCAAGAACTGCTATTTTAGCAGTATCCAAACGGTTGAAAGATTGTCTATTATTATTTCTTTGCAAGCAACACCAACCTCTTCCTTTGCGTTCTTGGATAATAAGGTGGTTGGCTTTAATGGGTCTTTGATTTTTTTTGAATTTTTGGGTCTTACTTCTTGTACTTTTTTAGGCAATGAGTTATGCAATTCTAGGTTTAGAACATTAATGAATGTTTACAGTAGAAATTTATTGTTTGAAAAAAATAAAATGTTAAATAATATTTTTGTTGATAAGGGTATAGATATAGATGGAAATCCGATTTTAGTAAAAAACTGTCTAGTTGCAAATAATAAGCTTAATTCTTCTCCAATTTATATGGATTTGTATTCGGCAGGGAAAATTAGTGTTGTCAATTCAACAATAGACGCGGGGCTTTGGAAATTTGGTTATCCACCGAACCAAGACACGCTCATAATTCATAATTCTATTTTTCTAAATGATTACACAAGTTCCAATTTTTTTAGAGCAAAAAAATCTGCATTTATTTCCAATTCCTATTTTTATAATTTTGACTGTGATTCAATAACAGCATCTAATAATTTGACTTGTGGGCCGGGTATTATTGTTGGTGTTGATCCGCTTTTTCGCGACACCGCTAACGGAGATTATCGTTTGCAGCCTTGCTCTCCGCTTATCAATGCAGGCACCAACAGTGTTATAGCACCTAGTGCTACTGACCTGAATGGTAATCCTCGCATACAAGGCGGCACGGTGGATATAGGGGCTTATGAAGCAGGTACTTTGTCGCTATTGAATGAACCCGTAGTACAACCCAGTTGTGTCGCTGCGCAGAATGGTAGCATTGCAATTGATCCAATCAATGCTTGTGCGCCACTTTCTTACCACTGGTCGAGCGGCGGTATACAAGGCAATACCCTCACGGGACTTGGAGCAGGAATTTACGCACTTACGGTGACCGATAGTAGAAATGAAACTTTGGTTATGCAGTTCAATATCCCTTCGGTGGCTGCGTCGGTCACAAGCGTACAGACCACACCTGTTATGTGCGGGACTACTATCGGCGGAACGGCCACACCTACTGTCACCAGCCCAAACCCGCCGTATCAGTTCCTGTGGAGCAATGCCAGTATTGATAGTATTGCTACCCAATTGCCTTATGGCAGTTACGCACTCACGGTTACGGACGCACGTGGGTGTACGGGTACCGGCACGGCCACCATTGGGCGAATGGGTACGATCCAACTGGATATTCAGCCCGGTACCATCTCCTGTTACAACAGTACAGACGGATCGATCAACATACAAGCCGCGAATGGTGCCGCTCCTTTCCAATGGGCGTGGACCAATGGCGATACTACTCCAATCCGTACCAATCTAAGTGCTGGTATCTATTCTGGTTATCTATTGGATGCACTTGGTTGCGGTATCTCTTGGAATATACCGCTAGATGCACCAGATACCTTACGCAGTAATAGTGCGATAACGCCTGCCAGCGGCCTCAATAATGCCGATGGAGGTATCGCACTTATGCCAAGTGGCGGTACTGGAAATATCACCGCCCAATGGTCGAATGGAAATAATACATTGACAATCAATAATTTATTGCCAGGAGTATATACCGTTACTTTAACCGACGATAAGGACTGCACCCGCGAAGAAGTATTTGTGGTCGATTGGTCGGTGGGAAGTACAGAGCATTTCCAAACAGCAGCAAATGTAGTCGTTCACCCCAACCCCGCCAACCAAAGACTATATTGGACAGGTATGCCATCGGGTACTACAAAGGTGCGCTTGTATGCTGCTACAGGTGCTTTAGTGTTGGAACGGCATGTAAATGGGACTTCTGTTGCCCTCCATGAGGTGTTGCCGGGGGCTTATTTGTTGGAATTAAGTGGGGAAACGGGTGCAATCGTCCGAAAGATGGTGATTGTTCAACGATAAACTAAAACCGCATCAACTCCCGATACACCATATCCATCGGCAAACCCATCACATTGGGGTAACTCCCCTCTATCTTATTGATTTTGCAATGCCCAATCCATTCCTGTGCACCATACGAACCTGCTTTATCGTATGGTGCATAGGTACGGATATAATAGTCAATTTCCTCTGCAGTCAGTGCATCAAACCAAACCTCGGTATGGCCGGCCAAAACAACTTCTTTTTCCTTACCCAATAGGCAAATACCAGTAACAACAGTATGCTGGTTACCCGATAACAAACGCAGCATCCGCACCGCATCGTCGTAGTTTTCGGGTTTGTTCAAAATGAGGTCTCCAATCACCACTGTAGAATCTGCGGCAAGTATAACCTCTTGATCTTGAATTAAATGCGCACAAGCCCTTGCTTTGCGTTGTGCCAGCATGGGAGCCACTTCCTTGACGGGCATGAGTGGATCAAAGTCTTCGTTGGTATCAAAAGACGCGACGGTAAATTCAAAACCCGCCTCCTGCATAAGTTGGCTACGGCGCGGGCTTTTGGAGGCTAGAATAATAGGGCGCATTAAAACATATCTCTTAAATTCGTCTCCTCTTCATCCTCATCATCCAAACCACGCATATTAGAAGCGAGGAAATCTTTAAAAATGAGTTTAGTATGGATAAATTCTTTGTTGAGTGCTTCAAATTCCGACAAACCATGCAACACCAATTCCATAAAAGTATAAAAATCGGCTTTATCAATATCAATTTCTTCTACCGCCTTTTGCAATCCGGCCACTTTATCCAGTGCGTCCTTGTATTTTTTATCGGTATAATCCAGTAGCAAATCTACTTCATTATTACCTACAAACCAAGCGCGAATAACACCATAAGGATCGGTTTCGCGGCCTTTGCGCAATTTGGAGGGGTTTTTGAAATGTTGTAAAAATACCTTTTTGATTGCAGCGCCAATGATATTCATGGCCACTGTGTAAGGTCCTTCTTGCTCTCCTTCATATACCATTTCTACCTTACCCGTAATGGCAGGAACTACGCCCCAAAAATCAGTGATACGTGCAGTGGTTGTTTTGTCGCCATTGCGGAGCATACGCCGTTCGGCAGTAGAATATAGATTTTCGTAAGCAGCAATGGTCAAACGTGCGCTTACACCACTTTTTTTGTCCACAAACTCGCTTTCACGGGCTGCAAACGCAATCTCTTCTACCAAGTTTTTAAGTACTTCAGGTACATGAATAGCTGCTTTTTGCGCCTCCGAAATACGTGCCTCTTGCGCCGTTATTTGGCGACCAATATCAATGGTAAGCGGGTAGTGCGTCGTTATTTGGCTTTCAATACGGTCTTTCAATGGCGTAATAATACTGCCACGATTGGTATAATCTTCCGGATTGGCCGTAAAAATAAGTTCTACATCCAACGGCAAGCGCAGTTTGAAACCACGAATTTGCATATCACCTTCTTGCAAAACATTAAAAAGAGAAACCTGAATACGCGCTTGCAAATCGGGTAACTCATTGATAACGAACAAACAACGGTGCGCACGCGGGATCATACCAAAGTGGATCACACGTTCGTCGGAGTAGGGGAGGCGCAAGTTAGCCGCTTTAATGGGATCTACATCACCCACCAAATCCGCAACACTTACATCGGGTGTGGCTAGTTTTTCAACATAGCGTTCATCGCGGTGCAACCAAGCCACGGGCGTATTATCGCCTTTTTCGGCAATCAGATCGATGGCAAAACGGCTGATCGGAGCCATTGGGTCGTCGTTCAGTTCGCTGCCTTCTACTACTGGAATATATTCGTCCAATAGGTGCACTAACAAACGGGCCAGACGTGTTTTTGCCTGTCCGCGCAAACCCAATAAAAGTATATTGTGGCGGCTCAATATAGCACGTTCTAAATCGGGTAGAACGGTTTCATCAAAGCCATAAATACCAGGGAAAACGGTTTCTTTTGCTTGTATTTTGCGGATGAGGTTGTTTCTAAGTTCATCTTTGACGCTCTTAGGGGTATAATCGCTCTTTTTCAGTTCGCCGAGCGTGCGGATATGCATAAGGTCATTTTTCATAACGCTAACAGAACATTGTTTTTTAGTAAAGGTTTACTGCTCATTTCATTTTGTTCGTTAACTAATTATGCTTATTTGGTATATAGAATCCTCGGATATGGATGAACTACTTAAATCTGCAACAAATTCACTTTATTCTGGAACAGGCTTTAATAATTCACAAACTTGCACCATCTTTGCACCCAATAGAAAAAAACATTTTGAACAGATGCTGCACGAATATAAATTACCTTCATTGGGTGACGGAGTAACCGGAAAAGTAACCGAAATTTTAGTAAAGGCCGGTGATAAGGTAACCAAAGAACAAATCGTTATTATTGTAGGTACCGATAAAGTAGATGCGGAAATGCCCGTTGACATGGAAGGTACCATAGCCGAAATAGTTGTAAAAAAAGGAGACGATGTCACAGAAGGCAGTTTGATCCTGAAAATAGAAACGGCTGCCGCTGCTGCACCAGTTACAGCACCTGCTGCTCCTGCTGCATCTAGTGCTCCTGCCGCTGCTGCCGTTGCCGCTGCTCCGGCTTCACCTGCCGCGGCACCCGCTCCTAGCGCAGCCGCAGTATCGTACGAGTACAAATTGCCCTCTTTGGGCGATGGCGTAACCGGAAAAGTGACCGAAATTTTAGTAAAAGTAGGGGATACGGTTGCAAAAGAACAAATTGTAATCATTGTAGGTACCGATAAAGTAGATGCGGAAATGCCCGTTGATGCTGCCGGTACGATTGAAGCCATTTTGGTCAATAAAGGCGATGATGTGACTGAAGGCAGTGCTATTTTGCGCCTCAGTGCTACCTCCCAAGCCTCAACACCCCCAGCCCCAGCCCCTGCTGCCGCAACACCAACCCCAGTCCCGGCTGCTGCTGCCGCTGCACCAACCCCAGTCGCTACACCAGCACCCGCCAGCAACGGAACTTCCTCTTCGCCCCTTCGAGTCTCCCCACTAGCCCGTAAGCGTGCTAAAGAACTCGGAATCGACTTGGCACAAGTAAAACCGAGCGAAGGCGCAGGCCGAATCAGTTATAAAGACGTTGTTGATTTTGTAAAGAAAAAAATGGACAATGCAGGCGGTGCCGCCGCAACAGGTGGTGGATTGCCGCATAAATCATTGCCCAATTTTGAGAAATTTGGTGCTACCGAGCGTCAAGCACTCAGCCGAATTGGTGTATTGACTGCGGATAATATGCACTACGCGTTCAATACCATTCCACACGCTTGGATTTCCGAAAAAGCGGATATTACACGTTTGGAAGAACTACGCCAGCAGTTCAAAGATCAGGTAAAAACAGCAGGTGGCGCACTAACCACTACCGCCATTTTAACTAAAGTTGTATCTACTGTTTTGAAAAAAATGCCGCAGTTCAACGCCAGTTACGACGCGGATACCAAAGAAGTCATTTATAAGAAATTTTATAATATCGGTATTGCTGTTGACACGCCTCGTGGCTTGTTGGTGCCTGTTATTCGCAACACCGACCAAAAGGGATTAACTCAAATCTCTATTGATCTCACAGAAATCAGCACCCGTACCCGCGATGGTAAAAACAAACCGGAAGATTTGGACGGTGGTACATTTACGATCTCTAATATCGGCGGAATAGGCGGTACAAATATGCTTTCTATCGTGAATTGGCCTCAAGTAGCCATCCTCAGTATCACGGCGGCCACTATGGAAGCAGTATGGAACGAAAGCACCAAGTCTTTCGAACCACGCCTAATGATGCCAATGACTATTGGTTGGGACCACAGGGTCATCAATGGCGCCGATGCTGCTCGTTTTTTAAGGAATATCAAGCAATTGTTGGAAGAACCGTTTGTGAGCTGGTTGTAGGTTGATTTGAGGATCAATGTCATTTTAATCTTGAAATAATATGCTTTAAAGATATAAAAAACGCCAACACGGAGCAATCCGTGTTGGCGTTTTTTAATAAAATCTATTCAATTTGGCCTATCCTAATTGTTACAAAGCCATTTCCCAATCCGTCTAATTTGGAATCGGGATTTCTCCCATTGCCATACTATTACACTTCATCAAAATTTCCTGCAATTCTGAGCCTTTAGAGCGCAATGGGTCTATACCTTTTATAAGTTTTGTCCTAATGTAATATAGTTCGTCGCGGTCATATTTTTTAGAGCCTTTTACTAAGTCCAGTTTCATTAAGGTTTGTTGTTGGTTTTCTTTCGGATTGAACCAACCGTTTAATTCTGAGCATTGGTGACATACTCCGTTCTTGTTTACCAATGCACAACGATTGTCAAAAATATCGGTCATTGTTTTTCTGCCATCTTGCAATAAGTATTTTACAATACCTTCTGTTTTTTCAAGTATCAAACAAATTTCTACCAATGAAAAATCATATACATCTTTCAACATTAAAGCAATTTGATTTTCAATAGGCAAATTTTTTGAAATACAAGTAAAGCAAGTGTCAATATGTTCTTTTATATCATACTTTGCCTCTGTTGATGTTTCATGCACTTTTATGATTTGATTGCTCAATGCCGAATTTTCCAACACCAACTTCTTTGCTTGTTCACTTACATCTGGTGTCCAGCGTTTTTGTCGTTGCAAATAATTATAAGAGAGGTTGGTTGCTATTTGAAATACCCAAGTCTTTAAAGAAGATGCTCCTTTGAAAGAAGGCAGTTTTTCAAAGGCTTTAATGAATGTATCGTGGGTTAAATCGTCTGCATCATTCCGGTTTGCAAGCAACCGATACAAGTATGATTTTAACTGACTTTGAAAGTCAGAAAATAATATTTGAAATGCGTTTATATCTCCACTCAATGCATTTTTCAATGTTTCTTGTTTGTCCATGAGTTGGCATTTAATAGTTTAATGAATAAAAAATGTCGACTAATTTCGGTAAAATTTTTCAATTCCAATTTATCTATCAACAGGATGATTTGATAACATCACAAAGTTAGGTTAACTATTCAACCAATCAATCGCATCTTGATAAGAAATGAAATTTCGAGTTTCAAATTTACCCTCTTCGGCTGGAATATCTTTCATATATTCGATAAATTCGGGCTTTGTGATGTACGCAAATTTTAAAACGCCTAAACTATAATACCGTGGGTTCAATTGTACTTCACGCCAAATCGCAAAATCGGCTGGTAACTGAAACTGAAAATTACAAGTATCCACAAGCAGATGTTTTGATTGATATTGCCAAGCAAAGCCTGCAAAATTATTGCAGGCTGCTTGGAAATCTTCGTAATTCATTTCTTTTGTTATGTCTGTCCAATCAAAGAATAGGGTTGGGGGCTTTTCATCTAAAAGATGAAAACTGTAAAGTGAATTTTTGAATAAGGTTTTCATGTGTTTTTAATTATTTATGGTTAATACTACTTTCCCAGTTGTTTGTCTTGCTTCAATTTGTCTGTGGGCTTCGGCAGCATCTTTTAAGTCAAAAGTTTTAGGCGTTTCAATTTTTAACTTGCCTTGTGCAATAAGTCCGATTACTGCTCCTAAAGCTTCTTGCCAAACTTGCATTTTTGTTGTGATGTAAAATGCTAAATTGAAACCTGATTGGCTGATATTCTCATCAACAAAATACTCAGGATGAATTGAACCTTGCACGCCACTTGCACATCCATAAACAATTAGATGTCCGCCTTGTGCCAATGATTTTAAAGTTTCATTGTAAATAGATCCACCTACCATTTCAAAAGCGATGTCAACACCTCTCCCGTTGTTGGCTGCTTTTATTTTTTCACTCCAATTATCTTTAGAATAGTTTACGGTTTCATCTGCACCGTTTGCTTTTGCGACGTTCAATTTTTCATCTGAACTGCTTGCCGCAATAACTTTTGCTCCGTTCAATTTTGCTAACTGAACTAACAACGAACCTACACCACCCGCTGATGCATTTATCAAAACAGTTTTGCCTGTAAGTTCTTTTGCAACTTGGGAAATCATCAATTGAGCAGTTGAACCTTGCACAAAAATGGCTGTGGCTGTTTTGGCATCAATATTTGGTGGAAGTGGAACACAATATTGGGCAATAGCAGCAACATATTCTGCGTAACCACCGCCAAAAGGAAGAATTGCCAAAACTCTTGTACCAATTTCATATGGTTCTGTAACACCTTCACTAACGGCAATAATGTACCCAACGGCTTCCGAGCCTAAAACATAAGGTAAAGGTGTTGGTTGGAAATATTGGTTTCGTCTGCGAAGTGTGTCGGAAAAGTTTACGCCGATCGCTTCTACTTTTATTACTACCTCACCATCCTTGGGTTGAGGAATGCTAGTCTCAACGAGTTTTAACTCGTCAGGTAAACCGTATTGGTTGAGTTGCACCAATTTCATTGTTTTTGCCATTTTGTTATTTTTTTATGATTAATAACTCTTTGACAAATGAGCAGATGAAAACGGATGAAATTTTTGAAAGTATTTTTAATCGGTCTTTAACTACAGTAGCAAATAACAAAAAAAACGCCAACACAGACAATCCGTGTTGGCGTTTTTTAGTAAAATCTATTCAACTTGGCTTATCCCAATTGTTCCAAAGCTATTTCCCAATCCGTCATTACCGAAGCAAGTTCGGATTTATGATCGTTGTATTTTTTTAGTACTTGATCGGATTCTGGTTTGTTATAAAAATTAGAATCGGCCATAGTGACCTCTATTTTTTTGATAATAACTTCCAGTTCTTCAATGCGTTTTTCGCTCTTTTGCACTACACGCAGCAGGTTTTTCCGCTCTTCGGGAGATACCGCCACGCCGCCTTTACCAGCATCGTCTGTACCTGCGCTATTGCCGCCTGTTGGAATAGCGAGTGTTTTTGGTGCATTGGTACGCATTTCCACTTGGCGCATATTATCCAGTTTGCGTTTATCGAGGAAATAGTTGATATCGCCCAGGTATTCATACAAACGATGGTCGCGGAACTCAATGGTGCGGCCAGTAAGTTCAGACAAGAACTCGCGATCGTGGCTCACTACCAATAGCGTACCCTCATAGTCCATAATGGCTTGTTTCAATACCTCCTTCGACAACATATCCAAGTGGTTGGTCGGCTCATCGAGTACCAAAAAATTAATAGGATGGAGCAACATACACGCCAAAGCCAAGCGGGCGCGTTCGCCACCAGATAAAGAAGCCACTTTTTTATCGGCATCTTTTCCGCTAAACAAAAAACCACCAAGGATAGCGCGCACTTTAGTACGCATTTCGGGTGGTGCTTCTTGCTCCATGGTCTCCAAAACAGTCAATTTAGGATTGAGCGTTTCTGCCTGATTTTGAGCATAATAACCAAGACGGATATTATAACCAAGGCTGGCAACGCCACTCGTAGCAGGTTCATTGCCAATCATGATTTTAGCCAAAGTCGTTTTGCCCTGACCATTTTGGCCTACAAATGCTACGCGTTCGCCCCTAAGAATCTTAAAATCAGCACTTTCTATTACTTTTAATGCACCGTATTTTTTGGTAACGCGGTCGGCAGTCGCCACAATTTCGCCAGAGCGCGGCGGCTCGGGGAAACGAATCCTCATCACCGAGGTATCAACGTCTTCGATTTCGATACGTTCCAATTTGTCCAATTGCTTCTGCATGGATTGCGCCATCTTGGTTTTGGTGGCTTTGGCCATAAACCTATTGATGGTGCGCTCGCGGTCGGCAATTACCCTTTGTTGGTTTTCATAAGCCGCTGTCATTTGCTCCTTGCGTTCGGAACTCAATTCGACATATTTGGAATAGGCTGCTTTATAGTCACTCAAACGACCTAGAATAACCTCTACGGTACGGTTGGTCACAATATCCAAAAAGCGCCTATCGTGGCTAATCACAATCGCCATACCTTGGTAAGAGGCGAGCCAATCTTCCAGCCATAGGATACTTTCAATATCTAAGTGGTTGGTCGGTTCGTCCAATAGCAAGATGTCGGGGTTGCGTAGTAGCATTTTGGCTAATTCGATACGCATTTGCCAGCCGCCCGAAAACTCGTCGGTAAGGCGCGTCAGATCGCTGGTAGCAAAACCCAAACCGCCGAGTACACGCATGGTGTCCACTTCCATGGTATCGCCGCCAATACGCGCTAGCCGCTCTGTGGTTTCGGACAATTCCACTAGAATATCATGGTAACTATCACTCTCGTAATCCTCGCGGGTTTCGAGTTCTTGCTGTATTTCGTGTAAGCGTTTGTCCAATGCCAGCACTTCATTGAAGGCCGTCATGGTTTCATCCAATACAGTTTTGCCCTTGGGCAAAAGCATATCTTGGTGCAAATAACCAATAGAAAACCCTGTAGGAGTGACAACATTGCCCTCTTGAGGCGATTGTTCGCCAGCAATAATTTTGAGCAAAGTGGATTTGCCTGCGCCATTACGACCTACTAAGCCCACGCGTTCGCCGGGCTTAATCACAAGGTTGACGCCGTCGAGCAGAATGCGCTCGCCGTACTGTACGTATATATTAGATAATGAAAGCATAAATTTCGGGACGCAAAGGTACGCGTTTTCCCGACAATTTTTGTTTTCTCCTGCTTAAATCCTAAAACATGACATATAATTAACGATACTCTACAGGTTCTTGGGTTACCTGCTCTGCGGTATTTCGAAAATGTTTTAGCAGAAAATAGACACAAATGGCTGCTACTGTAGCCAAAAGGATAATATTTAGCATCGGGAATGCTTGCTTTGCTTTGCGTTGAAACATCATAATTATCCTCTTCTTAAGGTCGTAAAAACAAGATCCTCTAAAAAGCCAACCACTTTTTCCGATGATTTGTCTGCACCAAAATCGGTCAAGGACGGTAAATAAATCATAAAATAGTGCTGAAAATGCGACATTTCTATCAAACTACTGCTCAGTGAGCGCGGATAAGGGTAATTTGGTGCATATTCTTGGATAATACTTGCAATACGCGCACAGAGGTCTTTGTAAGGTTTGAATAATTGTACTTTATTAATTTCCTCAACATCTTTGACCAAATAAGCCTTGCTACTCTCATTGATGACTACATGATACAACGCTTTTTTGTCCAAACCGGAAGTGTCAAAATCACCGGATAGATCATGTGCCAACAGATGGATAATCTTTTTTAGTTTTTGTTCGTGATCGGTCATGTTTTGCAGACTGAATACCACAAGGTACTCCATATAATTCCAATACCAAGTGAGCAAATAGAGCAAAAGCCGATGTTTATTCTCGAAATATCGATAAATACTCGCTTCTGTAGTATTGATTTCGGTAGCCAGTTTTTTGAAAGTAAACTGCTCAAAACCTAGTTCGTACATCAATACTAGACCCTTACGGATAATATTACGACCTAATGTGGTATCTTCTGGATCGCGGTGCGCCAGTTCTTCGGTGGCATTAATCTTTATATAAAATTCCATTCAACGTACTTTAACGTGCAAAAGTAAACTATTGTTTTAGATAGTTATACTTTGTGTATTAAAAGTGATACTATTTATAAAAAAATGTGCTCTTTTGCCATTTTAAGGCTCTTTTAGCATTCGTTAAATATCATTCCTAAGGTATATCGTTGGGTGCATAAATTTTTCTTGCTTGAGTAATTACAAGTCTAATCCACCCCAATTTATAACGAACGGCCTTGGTGTACGACTTTTTTTGTCCACCCATTGAAATAAAGGTGTCTCCTACGCCTGGATCGGATCCTCCGCCAAACTCAAAAGATTTCCCTTGCTCGCAAGCTATTTTAATGCCTTCCCAAATCAATAATCTTGGCGCTCCATTGTGTGGAATACGTTCGTCAAATCCTCCTAGGGTATAATAAACAGTATGGTTATCCCATATAAAAAACGCAGATGCAACGGATTGTCCTTGTTTATTTCGCGCAGTAAGCATGATCCCCGATTGGTGTGCCGCTGTTGCTGCTACTATTTTTTCTAAACGTGCTATACCAAGCGTGTGTTTTATGCCATGTCTCGCCAAACTCCTAATACTCATTTGATGTAAATTGCTCACATCTGTTTCCTGCACGACTTCAAAATTGAGCATTGCTTTTTTGAGCCGCTGTCGGGCTGTCGGGCGAAGTGTTTGCAGCGCAGTGGCTAAAATGATCGGTTGATCTAGTGTAAAATAGGATTTTGGTACGATTTGATAATTTTTTTGTTCAAACCATTCTGAAATAACCTGTTCATGATCAAAATGTTGTAACGAATATAGTGTATCTATTGGATCATTGATAAGCAAAGAAGGGAATGTTTTATCAGCCGATTTCCAGCCTAATCTTGGGGAAAGCGGTGGGACAGTACAATAGGGGATACCCCATTTTCGTGTATAATAAACGGGCCAAATTGTCGATGATTCCTCGTGTACATAAGGTATCCAATAACCATTACAACATGCAGCATCGAGCCACCAAGGCTGAAAGAAAATGGGAAATTTATCCGTGTTTTCAGCGCAGATACGTTGATATGCTTCAATGTTTTGTGTCCACATGGTGCAAAATTACGAAAAACGAAATCCGACCAAAACATTATCTTGCAAAAAGCCAAATTTTTGGCTAGCGCGGTCGCTCTCAAGCGCAGTAGTGCGGATATTTTTGCAGTGCATCTTTTGGGTTGTTAAAAGGCACGAAATTACGCCAATTCTTTAAACTTTTGCTAACATTTACTTTAACCTTCTTATAGGAATTTGTTTGATGCTAGTGCGCGTATATTTGCTATATCAATTTACAGTCTATTAAACAATCCAAAACATGAAAAAATCACTCATTTTATTTATTGGCTTTTGGCTGGCTGCTTGTACAGCCACTAAGCCACTTATTCCTGCCAACTCATTTGATGATAAATTGAGCAGATCTATCCACAAAGTAGAGCGCAAAAGTGTAAAAACCAAGGACGTTAAAAACCTTGAGTTTTTATTTGACATGGCAAATACGCTTGATGTTTTAACCGTAGATTCTTTGCTTAATCTCCAGCAAGTAGCACTTTGGCCACCCATCAATGCGTATCATCGGAGGATTCAAGAACGACAAAATCGCATTCAACAACTAGGTATTACCAAGACAAAAGACGGCTATCGGCCACAGTTTGCATTCAAAGAAGATATTACAGCCGCCGAAAATGCCAGCCGCCAAAAAGCCGCCGAATACCTGTACGATAAGGCCAATACGGAATTGAGTTTGGCGTATTCTGGTAATCGGTTAATTGCCCGAAATGCCTATAATACTTTATCTAATTTAAAAGAAAATTATTACCCTGTTTGGGAAGCAAGTGATGCTAAAATGGCAGAGGCATTAGAAATGGGTACTTCTCGGTTTTTAGTTGAGAAAACGGGGTATTGGGCATTTCATACGAACGAATTTTGGCGTGGAATGACACAATTTGGGACTACGTTAAATAATTCTACTTGGCAAAAAATAGATGAACAGCCCGTCGAAAATCGGAGATATGATTATCTAGTGCAATTGCAATTGGTACATTTAGATATTGGAAATGAACAAGTTTGGCACAGCACAAATACGTATTCTAAAGAAATCCAAGTGGGCGAAAAAGTGACAAAAGATACCAGTGGTCAGGTGATAGAGCGCATTCCGATTATGGAAAAAGTATGCGCAACGGTGACCGAAGTAAGGATTACAAAAAGTGCAAGCGTGCAACTTTTTGTCGATGTTACGGCTACCGAAAATAATACATCCGTATATCAATTCCCCATCCAACATAGCCTTATTTTCGACCGAAGTTGGGTAACCATCACAGGTGATCAACGCGCCTTGGATAACGTGCCTATTTGTACTGGTTTTGGGATACAATCGGCACCATCGGATTGGACGATGGTGGAAGATTTGGCGCGGGAGACATCTATCAGACTTAACCAAGAATGGAATTGGTATTGTAGTTCGTTTTAAAGATAGATTATTAAAAGAAGGTCAGTGATTTTACGATAGTTTTGTCAGATTTGATGATAGGCTTTGTTTGAATTGCATTCTGTAATTTTGGTTTATACCTTCAACTTATTAGGAGATATTCCGTTGTAGTGTATCTTATTACCGTTCAAAAAAATTGAAGCATATCATCAAAGACACTGTAAAATAAAAGTTCTAAAATCTAAACATCGTATAATTATGACATTTAAACATCAAATCGTAATGCTTTGCTTGCTCCTCGCAGGTAGCCAAATGCACGCTCAATCTTGTTGCGCTAAACCAATCGCCGGAACCGACATGGCCGCCTTTTTGGCTGATGCAAGTTTTGTCAGTGCGCATATAGAGCCACTGCCTTATACACATACAAGTATGGCAGGTGGTGAAATGATTACATTCGCTACATCTGATGGTAAAACAGCAAGTGCTTACTTGATTAAATCGGCAAAAAAATCAAAAAAATGGCTATTTGTCTATCAGGAATGGTGGGGCTTGAATGACCATATTAAGAAGCAAGCCGAAATTTTTTACAATGATTTGGGTGATGTAAATGTACTCGCCATTGATTTATACGACGGTAAAGTAGCCACCACGCGCGAAGATGCTTCCAAGTATATGGGAGAGTCCAAGGTAGAACGCACCGATGTCATTATTAAAGGAGCAGTTTCTTATGTGGGGAAAAAGGCTAAAATTGCAAGTGTGGGCTGGTGTTTTGGCGGCGGGCAGTCGCTTCGTTCTGGTATTATCGCAGGGAAAAAGGCTGTTGGTTGTATTATGTACTACGGTATGCCAGTTAAGGAAATAGATATGCTCAAAACCCTTCATTGTGATGTTTTGGGATTGTTTGCAGCCCGTGAAAAGTGGATTTCGCCAGAAGTGGTAAAGGAGTTTGAAGCGAATATGAAGACGGCAGGTAAAAAAGTAACCATCAAGAATTTTGATGCGGAACATGCTTTTGCAAATCCGAGCAACCCTAATTTTGATAAAAAGGCTTCCGAGGAGGCTTATGGATTGTCTTTGGAATATTTGAAGAAGAGGTTTAAATAGGTGCTAAAGCGCCACACGTCGTTTCGGCTTCGCTCAACGACCGTGTGGCGCTTGCCCTTGATTTGTTTTAGTGCATACTTGGGATCTCAATATTGTGCATACTTGGGATCTCAATATTGTGCATACTTGAGATTTCGAGCAAGAGCCTCTGGTCGTTGAGCGAAGCCGAAACGACAGAGGCTCTTACTTGAGATCTCATTATTGCACATACTTGAGATTTCGTTCAAGAGCCTCTGGTCGTTGAGCGAAGCCGAAACGACAGAGGCTCTTGAACGAAGTAGCAGCACCCCCAACTCCCCTTATTGTTCCATAAACCCAAACGCAATGAGTTTTGCTTTAAATTCCTCTGTGCTTTTTAATTGAATTGTCTTGCCGTTAGTGCAATTACATGCTTCACAAAAAACGGCATTAGGATCAGGGTTTGGAAGAATAACCAAATCGGTAAAATCAATATTCAATTCATTGTTGAGGTATTCTTTGATGCGTTGTTTGTACTGCTCTTCATCACCTCCAACGGTATTTTCGTCCCATTTGTCGGAACAATGTGTTGCTGCATAGACAAAAGTAATCGAGGTATCTGCGTCTTTTTTACAAGCAGTCCAAAGTGTTAGGGCTAAAATAAAAAAAATAATCTGTTTCATAAACTTCTAAATTAAATGTGTGGTTGATATAACTACCTCTTTTTACGAAAGTATCGGATAGCGCGTTGGGTTGAGGTTGGAAAAATTTATACCTTGTTGGTGTACTTATTTTCTAGTTCCTTAAAAATGTCCTACTTTTGTACCATGAAAATTTGTACACTTTTTACCACATTTTGCCTGGCCATCTTATTGTTTTCATGCACTAAAGAGGGGCAGGGCGGTAATGCTGCTATTCGAGGATATGTACATGCGAGTAAACTCAGTTCTACTTTTACCCAATTATTGGATCAATATCCCGCAAAAGACCAAGAAGTCTTTATTATTTATGGCGACCGGACTTGGGGCTATGATGATCGAACTAATACGGATTTTCAAGGTCGTTTCTCCTTTGATTTATTGTATCCGGGTAAGTATCGCATCTATACATACTCTCGAGATTCTTCGAGGATGGATTTGAGTGGTACTGTAGCAGTGGTTAGAGATGTAGAAATTGGCGGGAGGAAAGAGGTGGTAACGGTGGATACTATTCATATCGTGGATTAGGGATCTTTCCTAAATTCCATTACAGAAATGAGAAACAAATTCGATCAATAATAATTTTATACTATGAAATTTTATGCTTTTTCGGGGCTATTTCTCGCCTTTGTTTGCATCCTGTCTTGCAATTCCAATACAGCGACCGCCAACTTAAAAACGGATACGTTTAAAGTTTGGGGTAATTGTGGTATGTGTAAGAAAACCATCGAAAAATCGCTCAAAACAGATGGAATAGCAACGGCCAACTGGGACAAAAATTCCAAAATCATCGCAGTTTCCTATGATTCCACGATGATTTCGGTGCAACAAATCCAACAGCATATTGCAGCCGCAGGCTATGATAATGAAGGAGTAAAAGGTGATGATACAGCGTATGCTAATCTGCACAGTTGTTGCCAATATGAGCGTAAATCGGAATAAGCACTTAACCGTTTATACTACGTGTTTTCCGCTGTTCCAGCCCATCGCTCCTAGCCATTGTACGCCACTTTCGGCGGCTGGTGCTTCCAGTTGCGTGCCCATGCTATCGTTCCATCGGTTGAGGTAACCAAAGAGTGCAATTACACCAAGTATTTCTACTATTTCGCCTTCGTTCCAGTGTGAGCGGAGGTTTGCAGCAATGTCATCGTCCACACCATTGGGGATACTGGATGCTGCCACTGTGAAATCTAAGGCAGCACGTTCGGCTTCATTAAAGGCTGAATGCGTTTTATAAGACCAAATATTTTCCATTTGCTCCTGTTCTGCTCCGTATCGCTCAGCGGCTCTGATGGTATGCGCTTGGCAATACCTACAGCCAGCGGTAAGACTAGCCATATAACCAATTAAGCGTTTTAAGGCACTGGTTACGCGGCCTTCATTGGCCATAACGGCCATGTTGAGTTGAATAAATGCCTTTGCAATAGCGGGCCTCCGCTGCATAGTGAGTACCGAATTGGGGCAAAATCCTAGGGTTTCATTAAAAAAACGCGCCAATTCTGCCACTTCTTCGTTGTGATCGGCGGGTAATGGTGTGATTAACATATAAGTTGTTTGTTTTTTTGTCAAAACTTAGCCACAAATATTTTAGTCACAAATTACACAAATTAAAACGTGTTTTGTGTGGAAATTCGTGTCAATTTGTGGCATTCACTAAGTTTTTACGTGTATTTTCAAAAATGTCCAGTAGTTATGATTAGGACTTTCTTATAAAAATTTCAGGTGCAGCGCATCGCAATATTTGTAGCAAAAATCGGCAAAATCAAGGTTGAAGGTGCAGCGCATCGTGACATTAATTTAATATTACGGTGCGCTGCACCTTCAAAACGCGGCAAACACATCATGGCTACAAATATTGCGGTGCGCTGCACCTTTTATAAGAAAACCCTGTAGTTATGATATCGTCTATTGTACGACGATTTTTTTAGTAATCTGCTGTTTGGTTTTAGTATCGTTTATGACCAATAAATAAATACCTTTATTCATTGCGCCGAGTGTAAGAACGGGTGCGTTATTACGGGATAACAGCATATTTGTATTTGTAAGGACAGAGCGGCCACTCAAATCAAATACAGATACTTGTGCTGCAATATCTGTGCCGCCATTCCAGTTGATTCGAATATAATCTGTAGCTGGATTTGGGCTTATTTTAAGCATATTAGATGCAAAATCAGTATTTTTTGTACTTACGGAGAACTTCATAGGTGTTTGCCAAACGCCTAACCCGTGTGTTGCAACGCGTAGTTTACGATCAGCAGAGATACTCAAGTGCATGGCCAACATGGCCTGTGGTGCAGCCTCGCTCAAGTATTCCCAAGAGAGTCCACCATCCATCGAAAACCATACACCAATGTCATTGGCTACATAAATATTGCTTTCTGCAAGCGGGTCTATCAGGACGGAGTTGGTGGGTACATCGGGAAGGCCGGATAAGGGTGTCCAAGTTGTGCCGCCATTGGTGGTTTTGTACAAATGCACTGTTCCAAAACCCGAAAAAGTGGCATACACGGTATTATCATCACTGGGGCTGCGGGCAATATCGGTACATAACCGATCAGGAAGTCCAGTCATTTCCACAACGGTTTCGGTACTGGCATCAAGATGGAATACTTTTGGTCCGATATTATCTTTCACCGCCCTACTAAAATATACATCATTTTCATTGTTATTACTCACGCCTATGGTCACAATGACACCCCCTGATGAAGTGAGTTCTTCCCACGCATTTAACCCAAAATCTAAACGACTAAGGATATCTTTACCCGCGTACATGAGCTCTGGATTCGTTGGGGCTAGTTCAAATGGCGCAATAAATGCAGTACTGGAGCCGGGCAATGTAGGTATATTGCCCCAATTATTTCCTCCATTTCCAGTAAAATAAAAATTGCCATTTTGGGTAGAAGCATACATAATATCATCAATAACAGGGTGGACAGCGGAACAACCGCCATCACCTCCAATAACCCTAACCCAAGCCGGATCGCCGATATAAATCGCTGTGGAATTATCTTGCATGCCACCAATTGCCCAAAGTGGATTACTGGTAGAATTACCCAAATTGGCATAAAACTGTTGTGTTTGATAGCCGCCATTACGCCCTTCCCAATTAATGCCGCCATCTTTGGACGCAAAAAGTCCACCATCTGTTACGCAATAGACAAGATTAGGATCGGTAGGGTGGTAATAAATATGGTGTATATCTGCGTGTATATAATTGCCGGGGCCTTCTGGGCCACCTACCGGTACTTGCCCAAAATCCCAGGCGAACCACTGGGTGATTTTACTGGTCAAAGCACCGCCATTCGTTGATCGCCACATATCAATACCACACCATAATAAAAGATTGGAATTGGTGGGATGTATTGCAATATCATGGGAATACCACCCTTGATAAGTGCAAACATTTTCGGTACTTGCCGCTTGCCAGTTATCGCCACCATCCGTACTTTTGAATAATCCGGCTTGTACAAAGGCATTACCAACAGAAGTATAAATAGTATTTGGATCTGCTTGGAAAATATCCAAAAGTGCTTTTCCCGAATAATTAATGGGTAGCCCTTCTGTTAATTGCGTAAAATTGGCTCCGCCATCTTTTGTTCGGAAAATACCACTCACGTCTTGATCGTCCAATGAACCAAAAGTGACAAATAAAGTACTCGTATCGGTGGGGTGCATATCGAGGTCAACGGCCATTTTGCGCTCCAGTACCGTAGTCCAAGTTGCTCCGCCATTATAACTGCGCAAAAGACCATTGGTGGTCGTGGCCCATACTGTTTGAGGCCGTTTAGGATTGATTTTTATTTCCTGAACGCCCACCAGATCGCTATAATCCACATCTAACGATTTTGTCCAAGTAGCCCCGCCATCCAATGTTTTTAAGATACCGATACCATAAGTACCGCGTGTGGTGCGTACCACTACATTGGGTGCCGAGTTTTCGTAATTATACACCTCACCAGTACCGATATACATGATATTGGGATTGGAAGGATCTATGGCAATAGCACCGACACCGATGACAGGAAAACCTGTTTCAATCCGTTGCCAGGCATTTACACCAACGCCATTTGTAGTGCTTTTCCAAAGCCCCCCAGAGGCCGAACCCATGAATAAAATGGACGAATTTTGTGGGTGTATGGCCAAGCAGAGCGTTCGCCCGCCTATATTTTTTGGGCCAATATCTTCCCAAATAGCCGTTGGGCCGCCTCTTTCAGCAGTATTGGCGTGTAATTCGGCAATAGCTGCAGTTAGTTTTTCAGTGTGCAGTTTCCCATCGGGATACATACGCCCCATATTCCAAAATTCAAAGGCTCGACCCGCTTCTGGGCGTTCTTTGTTTGAATTGGAGGCTTGGTTTTGGCATGCTGCAAGTGCCAAACATATAAAGGCGGTGTATAATGTAATTAATTTATGCATAAAGCTTGTAAGACTAAAAATTTGACCAAAGATAGTACTATTGTCTGTAAATATTCCAAACAAAAGAGATGCTGTAATTATTGTTGATGAGCTGAGACGGCAATTCTGTCACTACGCTAGTAAGTCCTACAGTCGTGTAAAAATAATTTGCTGAATTATCTGACCGTATTATAAGTTGGCTATATGGGTTAATCAACCAAGTTACGGCAGCAGTAATACCTTGCGATTTATTGATACTTGGGTTATGTTGTATCGGGTAGTTAAATGGATTAATTTGTCCGTCGCTGCGTAGTTCGTATATTTTTCGGTTAAACTGACTGTTTATTAACAATTGCCCCCCCAATTCAACGTATAATCTTCTCGTTGGTATAAACTGTAACGACACTTTAGATAAACTTGAAAATAAATTTCTATTCTCGGCAAAACGACTTGTACCTATGCTATCGGCAGATATACCAGTTGGTATGAACTGGTTGGTCTCTAAACGAGTAGCGTGCTCCATCTTAAATATCCATTTTCGATGTAATACCCAGTATGGCTGTAGGTCGAGTGAGGCATTGTAACGATCGCTGCCAATGACCCAGTTGTTCTTAAAAGTGATGGGCAGTACTAATTTTTTTCGCTCATCTGTGGTAAAAGAGCCACCAAAACCAATTGGGAAAAATTGTTTTTGCGGAAGGCGGATATCTTCAAAATCCAAAAAGGTTGTTTTACGGAAAGGGGAAAACATAAAATTAAAGCCAATATTTTGGAATTTTTTATTCAAACCCACCCAAGATAGATTGAATTCAGTTAAATCTTTATCTAAAAGGTTAGTTATGTCAGAATAAGTAAATTGAATAGATTGTTTGGTATTGAGCCAGTTTTTGTGTGTCGGGTTAAAATTTCGTTTACTAAGATGGGCTGAAAATCGCTCCTGTTGTGCTTCAAAGACAGGTGTAAAGGTAAAAGGTGTTAATAATCCATCCAATGTCTTTTGGGGGGCTATATATTGAGCACCATAAGTTATTTTACCATTTACTTTGCCCAAACGGATAAAGCCATCTGCTACCGAAAGATTTCCTTGAGATTGAACATTGAGCTTACCGGCCACTTCAAATTGGTTGCTTTTGTCCCGCAATTGCGTACTCAAAGCGGCTCGATTGCCCCAAAGTGAAGGATCTATAAAGTTAATCCCATTCGATATTTGAATCCAAGAATTATTTCTGAAGCATTTTTCAATACTGATATTATTGTAGATTGGATTCTGTGGTAGTCGAACTGTTTCAAAAAAGGAAAAAAAGCCTCCATCAGAAATACTATATTCAGGTCTCGAAAAAATACTATTGGAAATTCCAATGCCAATATTGTTTTTGGTGCGCGTGGTAAAACGTGATTTTTGTAATAATTCGAAGTTTCCAATCGGGGAAACAATGTCACTAGGTTGTCTTAGAAGCACTCTACTTGCCGTAAACTCGCTAATATTGAACGAAGATTCCAATATCTTTGACTTGTCAAAAATGCCACTTTCTTCTTGTGCTGCTTGGCGTGGAAGTGCAGGGGATATTTTCGATGCAGGTGTAGGACGTCCAGAAGCACGAAGGCTTTGATCCAAATTATAATCAGGTAAAATGGAAAAGTCAAGCGTAGATGATGAGCCAAGACCAATACGACCATCTACTGCGGGTACAATCATATTTGAAGAATTTGAAAAATCAATGTTTGCATCCTTAACGACAAAAGTACGTTTATCCCAATTTGTCTCATTCAACACCGAAACCCCCAATCGAGTCCGCTGACGAATCTCCTTCAAACCCTCCAATTGCCCATATTGCAGCACCTTATCTTGTATTAAAGGATCCTGCGGGTTCCAAGTGGATGTTTCTCCGGTGCTTCTGTCGTACCG
>JBEAVK010000373.1:0-6541 GCA_041160955.1 Bacteroidota bacterium | reverse complement strand
AGTCCATTGGTACCGAATTTCTAGAGTCGGGCAATAATTCCGTTAACTGCAACGATTTCAATTTTTTGACCAAAGGAATGCGTTTCAAAGGCGAAAATTGCGATAACCAGTCCCTCGTATTTAATAATTTGAATACGCACACAGATGGCCTGTTTATGGAGGAAGACGCCATAGTAGGTAAACAAGAGAAAGGAGAAAACCGATGGTTTGGGAGTGCAGGACAAACCGAAGCCAATTATAACTTGGTGGGTTACAGCCCAGCTAATGCACTCCAAGTACAAAGGGTAAAAATGTCGGAATTCAAAATCAATGATCCGGTAACGACTTCTGTACTTTGGGCTAGTCCACGTTCTATCGGTGGTAATAACGATAATGACAATATATGGTTTAAATCAGAACCATTATTACCTCCACCTGGGCCAATTGCTTGCCTCAGTAGTGCTACGGGCGGTAATGGGCCAACCGAACCTCAAGACCCAAAAGACCCTATAAAAACGTTGAGTGACGGCGATATAAAGGTACTTAATGGCACTTTTCCGCCTTATAAGGGATACGAGTCATCTGTAATGGATGCGAAGTTTAGGACTTATGGTAAATTGGATTTAACACCATCCTTGTCGGTATCGGGGGCTTCCAATGCTACCATAGCCAATACTTTCATTGGTGCGAATAGCAGTACTTCGTTGGGAAACCTTTATGCTGCTTTCAAAAAAACAGCTAATTTTGGGCAGGCTACGGGTACAACCGCAACAAATATGGAGTCTCAAACCACAACAATTGCTGCTATTCTTAACCAAATAAGGGTGATAGATGAGCAGATGGCCGAAACTACCATAACTCCAGCCACAGAATTGAGTTTGCTGAATCAAAGAGCAGTACTTTATACCCAGTTGGATCAACAACGTACAGCATTGGATCAAACCTCATCTACCTTGAGCGTAGCAGAGCAACAAGCCGCCGCAGCGCAATTAAGTGCTTTAAACAATTTAGTACTCTCTACGGTTTGGGAAAATACCCTTCGTAGCGTACTGGCTGTTTCGCTTTCACAACAGAGTACAGGATTAGCACCCACCAACGCTCAGATTGAAACAATACGTACAGTTGCCAATAGTTGCAGGTACGCCAATGGCTATGGTGTTGTACTCGCCCGTACGATGTACAAGGCATACGACACTGATACACAAGGTGCTGCTGCTAGGTATGCTAGTGCCGATAATACTTGTACTACTGTAAAAGGAGAGGGGCGTTCACAATTAGAAAGCCCTCAAACAGATATTATGGTACGTTTAACACCCAATCCTGCGCACGACCAATGTAGTATTTGGGTATCTAATATACCCGAAAAAGCACGATATCAAATGGTTGACTTTGCAGGACGTATCGTTAAGTCAGGGGCTATAAATAGTTACGAAACGTTGGTACAAACAAGTGATATTCCAGCTGGTTTGTACATTGTGAATATTACTGGCGAAAATACACCAGTCCAAAACATAAAGGTACTCGTAACGCATTAATATCTATATAAATACATGCCCTGTTTGTAAAAAAATGCAAACAGGGCATATTCTCATCCCACTATGCGCCACCTATACATTTTATTTTTTTTATTACCCATCACCACATACGCCCAAAAGCACGATTGCCACTGGGCTTTTGGCTATGGGTATATATTACCTGATGATACGATTTCCGAAGGAGGTAATTGTCTTGTAGATTTTAATTTGGGTCACCCACAGTTTACAAAAACGAACCTAAAGTTACGGTTTGATAGCCATACCGCTGTATGCTCCGACTCTTTGGGGCAGTTATTGTTTTATACCAATGGACTGAGGGTTCTTAACCAGTCAAGGCAACTGATCGAAAATGGGGATACAATCAATCCCGGGACACAATGGCAAAATGCAGTAGAAGATAACTCTGGTTATTCTGGTTTTTCACCATTGGCATTACCTGACCCAGCGGGTGGAAATAGATACTACCTGATCCATATTGGTATCAAGGTAAGTAATGGTATCAAATTCAGTCCATTGTACTATACCACGATTGATATGGCAGCCAATAACGGTGCAGGGAAAGTGACAAAAAAAAACCAAATACTGGCCGAAGGCAGTTTTTCGGAAGCCGTAGCCGCCAAGCATGCCAATGGACGCGATTGGTGGGTGATTGTACATGTCGCAGATCAGCCAAGATTTTTACGTTATTTGATTACCCCCGAGGGCTTATCCGAAGCAGCAGAACAGACGGTAACCGGGCTAAATTTTGCGAATTTTAATGGCCCTTGTAGGGCTAGGATGTCGTACAATGGGCAACAGTACGCATTTATCAACGATAATAACTTTACAGCACTTTATGATTTTGATCGGTGTTCTGGTTTTTTGAGCAACCAAAGGGTACTCTTACACAATCCCGACTTTTTTTTTAATTTTTTAATTTTTTCGCCCGATTCAAGGTTTTTATACTTGAACCGAACGCGTACTATTTTACAATACGACCTTATGGCAGATACCCTTGCTGGGTACATATTGGATACAGTACAACGATTTGACTTTAATGTCTATCCTTTTGAGCCTTTTGGGGCTAATTATGCTGAGTCTGCTATTGGAGCAGATGGAAAGATATATTATACACCTTTTTCGTCAACGCGCTTTCTTGCCCCAATGCACCGCCCTAATCTAGCTGGTTCGGCCTGTGATATGGAGAACAGCGGAATTTTCTTACCGCGGTATATTGGCTATACCTATCACCATTATCCCAATTACCGATTGGGACGGTTAGCCGGTAGCCCTTGTGATACCTTGCCTATGCGTCCTAGTTCGGTTGCAGTGGGCTTTGAGCCAGCAACCCAGTACGAAGATTTTTTAGAGCAACAAACGAGAAGTAGTCGGCAGGTATTCCAGCAACCTCCACCCATACAGGGAACTAAAGGGTGCAATGTGGGCGAGACCTTACAGGCAATACTGGAGGAGCGGTTGAAGGAAAGAGCAATATCGGAACAGCGTAAAATACATAAATCTACTATTCCAAAATAAAACTTTGGATAGGGTACTTTGGATTTTATACTTACTTTAGCACCATATTCTTATTCCCACTATGCGCCACCTATACATTTTATTTTTCTTATTACCCATCACCACTTATGCCCAAAAGCACGATTACCACTGGGCTTTTGGTGAGGGCTATATATTACCTGATGATACGATTTCAGAAGGAGGTAATTGTCTCGTAGATTTTAATGCAGGCTACCCACAGTTTACAAAAACGAACCTAAAGTTGCGATTTAGAGGACATACCGCTGTATGCTCCGATTCTTTGGGGCAATTATTGTTTTATACCAATGGGCTGAGGGTTCTTAACCAATCAAGGCAACTGATCGAAAATGGGGATACGCTCAATCCTGGTACACAATGGCAAAATGCAGTAGAAGATAACTCTGGTTATTCTGGTTTTGCACCATTGGTACTACCCGACCCTGTGGGTGGTAATAAATATTACCTGATCCATACGGGTATCAAGGTAAGTAATGGTATCAAATTCAGCCCTTTGTACTATACCACAATTGATATGGCAGCCAATAATGGTGCAGGGAAAGTGACAAAAAAAAACCAAATACTGGCCGAAGGCAGTTTTTCGGAAGCTGTGGCCACTAAGCATGCCAATGGACGCGATTGGTGGGTTATTGTACACGTGGCAGACGAGCCAAGGTTTTTGCGTTATTTGATTACCCCCGAGGGCTTATCCGAAGCAGCAGAACAGACGGTGACCGGGCTAAATTTTGCGAATTTTAATGGCCCTTGTAGGGCGAGGATGTCGTACAATGGGCAACAGTACGCGTTTATCAACGGGAATAACTTTACGGTACTTTATGATTTTGACAGATGTTCTGGTTTTTTGAGCAACCAAAGGGTACTCTTACATAATCCCAACTTTTTTTTTAGTTATTTAATTTTTTCGCCCGATTCAAGGTTTTTATACCTGAACCGACCGGGTACTATTGTCCAATACGACCTAATGGCAGACACCCTTGCTGGGTACTTGTTGGATACGGTACAACGATTTGACTTCAATGTCTATCCTATTGAACCATTTAGGGCTAATTATGCCGAAGCGTCAATTGGGGCAGATGGAAAAGTCTATTATACGCCTGTTTCTTCAACGCGCTTTCTTGCCCCAATGCACCGCCCCAATCTGGCTGGCTCGGCCTGTGATATGGAGAATAGCGGTATTTTTCTACCACGGTATATTGTCTATACCTATCATCATTATCCCAATTACCGATTGGGACGGCTAGCAGGTAGCCCTTGTGATACCTTGCCGATGCGCCCTAGTTCTGTTGCAGTAGGCTTTGAGCTAGCAACCCAGTACGAAGATTTTTTAGAGCAACAAAACCGTAGTAGTCGGCAGGTATTCCAGCAACCTCCACCTGTACAGGGAATCAAAGGGTACAGCGTGGGTGAGACCTTACAGGCAATACTGGAGGAGCGGTTGAAGGAAAGAGAAAAACAGCATAAATCACCTAAATAAAGCCTTAATTATGAAAGTTGTTTACATAGTAATTATTTCCCTTATCGTATCAAAAATTGCCGCACAGTCCTATGACTATAATTGGCCAATGGGCATCTTAGAAAACAATGGAAATGCTCCTTTCGGCAATGCTGTACTGCATTTTGACACTCTTGGTCATCCTCTTATAGAAAAGCGCGACTTAAAAATGAATTTTGAGCGCACCGTTGCAGCCATCAGTGACACTACCGGACATCTTATTTTTTATACCAACGGTTGTTATATTGCTAATGCTTCCGGCGATACGATGCAAAATGGTGAGGGTATCAATCCTGGTCTTGTACATGATTGGGTATGCCCTCAAAATGGATACATTGTTCAGCAAGGTGCCATGGCATTGCCAATGCCGGGCAGTGATCAATTGTATTGTCTGCTTCATTTAGCGGCGCAATATGATCCTAATGTTGGTTATACTTATGGGCCATTTTATTATAGTACGATTGACATATCACTTGATAATGGTAATGGTGCTGTTGTAGATAAAAACATGTTATTGGCCACAGAAGCCCCCGAATCATTTGCGGTAATAAGGCATGGCAACGGGCGTGACTGGTGGGTGATTGTGCCAGAGTATTTGAGCAATAAATACCGCATCTTTTTGTTGTCCAAACAGGGATTCACCTTATGGGCAACCGTTTCTGAAGGCCCTAGTGGTTCATGCTCAAGGATTGGGTCGTTTTTGGCCTCACCGGACGGTCGTAGATTGGCAAGGGTTCAAAATTGCAGGACAATTGTACTTGATTTTGACCGTTGCGCCGGAGTACTCACCTTTAAAAATAGTTTTGAGCGACCTGCTTTTGTTTTTGCTGGCGGAGGTGCCGCTTTTTCTGAAAATGCGCGGTATTTAGCCATTACAGAACAAGTGGCAATAATTTCAGTGGATTTAGATAAACCCAATCCTGTATTCGATACTTTGGTACCCTTGGATAGTTTGATTGGCCGAAGTTTACAAACAATGGCGCGTGCACCCAATGGATATTGGTATTTGAACCAGCCGCATAGAGGACGATATATGCCCGAATTGCGCAGATTGGATATGCCTATACCAGGTTTTTTTAGTAAAAAAGGACTTTTATTACCTGTTTATAATGTTCGATCCTTACCATATTTTCCTAATTTTCGGTTATATGATCTGCCTGGGAGCATTTGTGACACTTTGGGTATTGACACGCCAGTTAGCACCTATATCTCTTTTGAAGATGTAGGGAAGGCCACTTATTATCCAAACCCAGTACGTGAAATGCTCCATCTCAATATAGATATTAAGGAAGATTATGATAAAATTCAGTTTCAACTTTACGACATTTATGGCCGAGTTGTGTTAGATAAAGTAGTTGAAGCGGGCGCGTCTTCAATTTTCGTAGGAGATTTGCCCAATCAAATCTATTTTGCAAATTTAATGATCGCAGGTAAACCCTATTTATTGGGTAAAGTCACCAAAATTAAATAAGTACGATGCCGCAATACTGCTAAATCTTAAAAAAAGGCCAGCCAGATTTTACGCTGACTGGCCTCTAGGAGGTTCTATTTACAGGAAACCTCTAAATATGCTGTAAAATTAATTTATGGCAATTTGGGCGTAGCCACCATTATTAGAGATTATATGACTTTATTTTTGAGGCCAGAATTGATCTTTTCGAGCCCATCTTCTTTCCTTTTCTCGCCGTAATTACCCCATTATAGCTGCAAAAAGCGCATTGCTGGGAACAAAAATCTCTAATTCTTGCCTATACAAAAATAAAATCACATAATTTCTATTGCTTGATCAATTTGCTGTAATACATATTGTCATTATAGCGCACAGCCACCATATACATACCCGCAGCAAAATTAGATAAATCAATTCGAGTACCTGAACCAATTTGGAAACTACCTGCTAATTGGCCTTGAATATTATACAATTGTACCTCCAACGCATCTTCAATATCCGGTACATCGAGGGCAATAATGGCTGATTCGGTCATTGGATTTGGCGTTATGA
>JBEAVK010000210.1:0-19369 GCA_041160955.1 Bacteroidota bacterium | reverse complement strand
AATGGCATTTAATAGACATTTGTTCGAGCATAAAAATGGGATGAGACACGTCGAATTTTATACTTTCTCGCTGTTTTACATACCGTAAAATAAGATTTTTTATATTTTGAGGATGTAATCGCCCCAGTATTGGTCAATTATTTATAGAGCAATGAGGCGTATGACATTCGACCCCTACAGGGTCGCACGCGTATTGAAACCGCGATTTTGCTATAAACATTTGACCCATTCTGGGTCGGTCAACCGCTACAAATATGCTAAAAATAGAGACTTCAAGGCATAAAAAAACTTATTTTACACTGTACTAACCACTCCGTGGTTAGATCATAGCTAAGTTGACGACATTAAAATTCAAGTCACGCTGACATTAAGTAGGTCAGGCTCAATAATCGATACTTCTTGAATCAAGAACGATGGAACAATTTGCTATTTACAAAAAAGGAAGAGTCGATTATTGGAGGCGAACTACCTATAAGAAAACCTTATTGAATCGTGGAACCATTTTATCGAAAATAATGTGCAAATTTGTGCGGTCATAATTGCTCATCTCTTTAAATAAAGCATCATTTCGATGAAATCAACACCATTGCTGTTAAAACTAACTCTTTTTTGCCTTCTAATGCTGTGTGCAGGTCAGGTTTTCGCTCAAGCAAAAGACCTCCGATGCGAGCATTTGACCAATCCATTAGGTATTGATGCGACTAACCCCCGCTTCACTTGGCGTTTTGATGCACCCTCCGTATCTGCGCAAATCATCGTCGGAACAGATTCTTTACAGGTGTTAGGCGGTATTGGCAACGTTTGGGAATCCGACAAAATCATTTCCTCTGATCCATTAGTGGTCTATAAAGGGCAAGCATTAAAACCTTTTACGGTCTATTTTTGGACAGTTAGCACCGGTAAAACCGCCATAAAACCACCGATTGCCACCTTTGAAACAGGCATGATGCAAGCCCGTAATTGGCAAGGCGCGTGGATCAGTGATGCACGAGATATACAAAATAAAGTCGCGCCGTATTTTAGAAAAACCTTTTCTGTGGCTAAAAAAATAGTGTCGGCGCGGGCATATATCGCCGTGGCAGGTTTGTACGAGTTGTCCATCAATGGGCAAAAAATAAGCAACCATCGCCTCGACCCCATGTACACGCGCTTTGACCGACGAAATTTGTATGTGACACACGACATCACGCAGCAATTGCAACAAGGTGAAAATGTAATCGGTGTATTGTTGGGCAACGGTTGGTACAACCATCAATCAACGGCGGTTTGGTATTTTGACAAGGCACCGTGGCGGGGTCGTCCGACGTTTTGTATGGATATTCGGGTGAAATATGCGGATGGTACTCAGGGGGTGATTTCATCGGGTAAAGATTGGAAAACTGCACCGAGTCCAGTCATTTTTAACAGCATTTATACTGCCGAACACTATGATGCCCGTTTGGAGCAGGCAGGTTGGAATATGCCCAATTTTAAGGATACTGCTTGGGAAAACGTCGTTTTGCGTTCCGCGCCCTCCAATAATATAGTGGCTCAAGCCTTGCATCCGATTCGAGATGTTGAAACAATTGCCTCAAAAAATTTTAGAAAATTTAGTGATAAAAACTACGTTTTTGACTTGGGTAGAAACATTTCAGGCGTCAGTAAAATAACGGTGCGTGGTGTGGCAGGAACCGTTTTAAGGCTCAAACACGGTGAAAGAATTTATGAAAATGGGCACGTTGACCTGTCAAATATTGACGTGCATTACCGTCCAATAGACGATTCAGACCCTTTTCAGACCGATATTTTTATTTTGAGTGGCAAAGGTGAAGAGACGTTTATGCCTAAATTTAATTATAAAGGTTTTCAATATGTGGAAGTGACCAGCGACCAAGCCGTCGAATTGAAAAAGGAAAGCCTAACGGGCTATTTTATGCACAGCGATGTGCCGCCGATTGGTCATATTGCATCTTCAAATCCCACGATTAATAAAATATGGGCAGCAACTAACAATGCCTATTTGTCGAACCTTTTTGGCTACCCAACAGATTGTCCGCAACGCGAAAAAAATGGTTGGACAGGCGATGCTCAGATTGCGATTGAAACGGGTTTATACAATTTTGATGGTTTTACAATTTATGAAAAATGGCTCGCCGACCACCGCGACGAGCAACAAGCGAATGGTGTTTTACCATCCATTATTCCGTCAAGCGGTTGGGGGTATGAGTGGGGTAATGGCCCCGATTGGACGAGTACCATTGCGATAATTCCTTGGCAATTGTATCAATTTTATGGCGACAAAAAGCCTTTGGAGGATTGTTATGACAACATAAAACGCTATGTTGACCACATTACTTCGATTGCGCCCGATGGTTTAACAACTTGGGGTTTGGGCGATTGGGTACCTGTCAAATCACAATCGCCTGTCGAACTAACTTCAACGGCGTACTACTTTACAGATGTCCAAATACTGGCAAAAACGGCTAAATTACTAGGCAAAAACGATGATTTTGACCATTATGCTACACTTGCCAAAAAAATAAAAGCGGCATTTAATACCAAATATTTTGATAAAACGAAAGGTGTTTATGGCTCCGGTTTTCAAACAGAAATGAGTGTTGCTTTGTATTGGGGGCTTGTGCCAACGGAATTTAAACAAACAGTTGCCGACAATCTTGCAAAACGGGTGGAGGCAGATGGCCATCATTTAGACGTAGGTTTACTGGGTACAAAAGCCATTTTGAACGCGTTGAGTGAGAACGGCTACGCTGATTTGGCGTACAAACTCGCTGCCCAAGAAACCTATCCGTCGTGGGGTTGGTGGATTGTCAATGGAGCAACGACACTGTACGAAAACTGGCCTATTGATGCCAAATCGGATATTTCGATGAATCATATTATGTTTGGTGAAATCGGCGCGTGGCTCTACAAAGGTTTGGGCGGCATCAAACCCGACCCTGCCAATGTAGGTTTCAAAAACATCTTGCTCGAACCGCATTTTGTGGAAGGATTGAATACTTTTGAAGCAATATTTAATGCTCCAACGGGCAAAATCGAATCATCGTGGAAAAAAGAAAACGGTAAAGTTGTGTATCAAGTAACGATCCCGCCCAATGCAACGGCTACTTTGCGCCTTCATTTAAAAACAGGCCAAAAAATCAAGCAAAATCAAAAGGCATTGACGATGAGCAAAGACAATATTTATCAGTTGTCTTTATTGTCGGGCAAATATATTTTTGAAATAAATTAGTTGCCATGTAGTGTAAGTGATTAACAATTTGGCCAATAACACAGACTATTATTAGCCAATAATAATAGAATATTGGCATTTTGGCTGAATATATTTTAATTATCAGCCAAAATTATAGTTATTTTGTACTTTTGTCGGAAGTTAAGTATTTGGACACAATTAATTAGCATTTTGAACTTGGTCTTTTGCGCCTATACTTCCCCGTTTTTTCGTTAGATAGTCCCGCTATCTGCCTTAAAAACGGCTCGTCTAGCCGAAAAATACCTGCGTTCATTTCTGCAATTAATCGTGTCCAAATACTTAATAAAAATTATAGAAACATTAAAGATGACATTAATCGGAAGACAACAGGAAATTAAAAAATTAGATAAATTGGTAAACTCGCCTAAATCTGAATTTTTAGCCGTCTATGGCAGACGCCGTGTGGGAAAAACATTTCTCATACGTGCCTATTTTGACAAAAAATTTGACTTCTATGCAACGGGTTTAGCAAAAGGAAATACCAAACAGCAATTGACGAATTTCACGGTTTTTATCAACAATTCTTTTAATCAAGAACACGCCGTACCTGATAATTGGCTATTGGCATTTAATCTGTTAATCAAAGAATTGGAGCGCACCCAAACAGATAAAAAGCGGGTTCTTTTTTTTGATGAAATGCCCTGGATGGATACCAAGAAATCGGATTTCATGATGGGTTTAGAGTTTTTTTGGAACGCTTGGGCGAGCGCACAAGACCATATTTTGCTCATTGTCTGCGGTTCTGCTGCGTCTTGGATGATTAATAATTTGATACACAACACAGGCGGTTTGTATAATCGGGTGACAGAACGTCTAAGACTTGAACCGTTTACTTTGCAAGAAACGGAAGTGTATTTTTCAAGTAAAAACATTGTTTTAGACCGCTATCAAATCATTCAGTTGTATATGGTTATGGGGGGGATTCCTTATTATTTAGACCAAGTGGAAGGCGGAAAAAGTGCGATGCAGAATATTGAAGAGTTGTGTTTTAAAAATGACGGCAAATTGCGAAAAGAGTTTAATTTTATTTTTGCTTCCTTGTTCCGAAATGCCCATAAACACGCATCGGTTTTACAAACCCTTTTTGACAAAGGCGGTGCTTTGACACGCGATGAACTGATAAAATACAGCTCGTTTTCATCGGGTGGCAGCATTAGTAAAGTATTGAGCGAATTAGAAGAAAGTGAATTTATTACAACCTTGCAAAAGTTTGGTTCACAAAAATCCAATTTAGTGTATTGTATTTCTGACTTTTATACGCTTTTCTATTTTCGATTTATCCAGAAAGCGGGCAAATATGAACCTAATATGTGGTTAAATGATATAGATAATCCCGCTTTTAGAGCATGGTCGGGTCTTGCTTTTGAGCAAATATGCCTTGCTCATGTGGCTCAAATCAAAAAAGCCTTGAATATTGGTGGTGTATCAAGCACCACTTACTCACGGTACACGAAAGGCGATGCGGATGCAAAAGGTAGTCAAATAGATTTAGTGATTGATAGACGCGACCAAGTAATTAATCTGTTTGAAATCAAATATTCAATCAATAAAATCACCATTACGAAGGAATATGATGCAGTATTGCGCCATAAAATCCAGTCATTTAAAGACGCAACAGAGACCAAAAAGTCCGTTTTTTTGACCTTGCTCACCACTCATGGGTTAAAAGAAAATGAATATTCAAGGTCGAGTATTCAAAATGAATTGACAATGAATGATTTATTTGATGCTTAAACTCCACCTATGCAGCGTTATTTAGCAGCATATTGATTTTGCCAAATTTTTCGATACCGAAACTTAGGAACGTGAAAATAATAACTTGCAACCATCATTTTTTCTTCGGAATAGGGAGGGATAAGCGCGCTTATTTTGGAATAGGCTTCTTCGCGCAAGAGGCCATTAAAGCGTTGTTGACTATCCAAACCATATAAAGATCGTTCAGGAACGGGACGTTTTTGGATAAAAACTGGGTCAATACCTGTCCTTTTTTGAAGTTCGGTATTGACCCAAGCGGTATGGTAATCTTCGTCCACGAGCGTTATTTAATCCTAACAAGCCCCATTCTTAAACGGGTTTTGCTCAAGAGTTTAAATCGCGTGGTGACAAAAAAGAGTTCATTTGGGCTAATTTGTCTGCTATCAGAGGCTACCATCAGCGCGTCGGCATCGTCTTTGGCATCAAAGATTTTTTTTCTGTTCATTTTACCGTTTTCTTCAATCGTTACTAAGGAAGATACAGCATCTCTGAAACTACTTATGCGTTTTGCTTTTGCAGTAAGTGGTCTTTCGATATTATCTTCGTCATCGTTGTACAAAAAATATAGTTTTCCACCGGAGTACATGTGGGAATAACCGTTGAACATGCTGATATCTGTGAAAATTTGTTTTTTGGGAATTACACGCACCCAATCAATAGTACCAGAAGGTCCGATGCTACTCACAAAAATTTCATTATTGATGTATCTCGTGTGAGTTACCCAGTTATTACCTTGACGGGTAGTATAGGTATAAGAATACGCCTCCTCGGCAATCGCATAGATGCCGCCATCTTCTTTTGTGATGATTTGATTGAAATTAAATTCGGAGTCGAGCCCTTCATTTCCGCTGCGGTCTTTTTCGGTATCGAGGTTGGCGAGGTCTTTATCGGATATTTCTTTTTTGTTGGCTACTTCCACTGTACCTGTTTCGCCGTTGATACGCGTAAAAAACACGCCCTGGATGACGCCTTTGGTATCATTGGCATAGAAACCGGAGCAAATAAGGTCGTTTTTAGGGCTGAGTTTGAAGGTAATATCGGTCACAAATTTATCTTGAAGCCCAAGTACATACTCTTTTGGTTTTTTATCCGTTTCGCTGTTGAACATAAAAATGATCATTTTGTATGCTGGTTTTTTCTTACCATCTTTCTTTTTGGTTTCTTTGCTACGACGTTCGTCATAGACTTTTGCCAATAGATAGACCTGACCATCATTAGAAACCGTAACTGATCGGACAGAGACTTGTTCTTGGGTATAGGGCAAAGAAATACCTTTTGTCCATAATTTGGTGAGGTTATTATCCATCACGGTGAGGCTTACTTTTACATTCAGGTCATCGTCGTTATCATCAGCAATGGTGGTGAGTACGACCTTAGAGGTATCTTCGGAGATTTTCCAATTCACATAATTAGGTTCATCATTTTTTTCTTTGTGTTGAATGGTCATCACTTTTTCTGGTTTGGATAGTTTGCCAGCCATGTCCATTTGGGTGACGGAGCAAGTGAGTTTTTTTTCGCTTTTATCGTATAATTTGGTGCAAAATAAGAATTTATCCTTAGCGTACAGCATATTTCCGAATATTATGTCGCTGTCATCTACATTAATTTCTTTGGAGAAGACAAGATTAAATTTTCGGTCGTACTTTTGCACAATAGGCGCTACCTTGCCCCTGCTAAAAAGACTCGCATTGTTTTCCATCAGCATTATATAATGGCCAGTTGGATTAGAATGTAGATGCCCCCAGAAACTCACATTTTTATCAACTTTGATTTCTGGGCCGATTTCAACGGTCGTTTTTTGGCTAAAGGCTACGCATGCCAATGCTAAGAATAGCAGTAATAATGATGTTTTTTTCATAAATAATTGATCCTTTAAAAATTATAAAAAGTTTAAACATACAACAAAAAATGCACTACTCAACAAAAAAGACTTTAATGCTTAGCATGCTATTTATGTTTTTAGGTATGCAAGCTATTTCCGCACAAAGTACCCGCCGCGATACCATACAGCCACCTAAAAAGCAGGTTGAAGTCATCCGCTTTGGTGATGATGATGGTGGTAGAAGTGGTAAAGGTAAGCAGAAAAAGAAATCCAACGGCATAATTAAAACAGCACCTTTGTCCTTTATATTAGGTTATGTGCCTATATTGTACGAATATAAAATTACTGATTGGTTAAGTCTCCAAGGCGGCACGGGTATTACCTTTAAGCCTTCGGTGAGTGGTCTTTATGCGATTATTGACGAAGGATGTCCTGACGGGGACTGTGGCAATAACTTGGATTATTCGTATCGAAAAAGCAAATTGGGAACTATGCTTGCCTTTGCGCCGAGGTTGTATTTTAGTAGTGACGCACCCGAAGAATCTTATATTTCGCCTGAAATAAGGATGTATTTCAGAAGAACAGACGCTCAGGCCATTGATCCTAGTTCGCAGTATGAAATTATACGACTAAACGATCAATATGACAAAGAAAGTATTCGTTTTACTGATTTTATGGTCAATTATGGAAATCAAACACTTTATCCAACTTTGACTATCGACTGGTCTATTGGAGTTGGTTTACGAAAAATATCGGGTAATATTCAGCAAACATATTATGACGAGACGAATGGTTTTTATTCTTCACAATTAGAAAAGGCATCCAATCCGTATGCTTTTCGGTTGGATATTGGTTTGCGTATAGGTTTTCAATTATAAGTTGTTTTTAAGGAACGATAAAACGATAGCCTATTGTTTTATCGTTCCTAATAACTGCTCACCTGTGCCGCTGTCTAAGATAACTGTTTCCGCTTTTTTTAATGTTATTTCAATGACTTTGCCATTTTGCAGTACGATTTTTCGGATGCCGCCAGTTGCGGTATGTAGTAAAATCAAATTGGAATGGGCAAACACAAAATCATTCTGCTCATTATAAACATGGCAGCCGGCTGCTTGTAAAATGCTGCGAAATAATTCCGTACCCTGAATAGGCATAGTGGCCACTACGGCGGTATGTGTAGGCATCATTACACGTGCGATCACCATGTCGCGCTGCCCATCTGCCAATGACCCTATGCCTTGAACCGTTAATGTATCGGCGATAGCAGCGGCGGGTTGTAGCCCTTTTTCGAAGGAATAAATACCACAACTGGTTACAATATTGCGTTTTTGATCGTCGGGTAATGGATAAAGATGTATTCCCGTAAGATCCGATACATTTTTTAAGTTATTCTGAATGCCATCGGTATAGGCTGGCAAGTAATTCCAGACGAGGGTTCGGCCTTCTTTGGCGACTTTTTCATGAATAAATTGCTTTTGCTTTTGCGTCATCATAAAGCAATTAACAAAAACAATGGCTTTGTAATTAGCAAGGTTAACACGTTCAATATCAAATAAATAGATATGGTCACCAACAACTCCCGTGCGCATGGCCTCTTCAACACCCTTATCTGGGATGGCAGTGCTGATCGGCGTTTTTTTACTTTTTAGATAATAATAGTTGTCTTGGTCATATACATAGAGTACATCGGCAACGGAGCGATAAGGCTGGTGAAATTGTTTGTTGAAAAACGCAATGTCTTCTTTGATACGGCTCATGTACAAAGGGCTATCCCACCATCCTGTGTTGCGTTGTGGCCCAAAATCGTAATACCAAAGCCCAATACCGCGCATCAATGGCAATGCCGTGCTGCGCCTAAGGACTTGGGCATAATTGGTATCGAGTAATTCATCCGACCGGACAAAATCGCGGACACGATTGGTTTGCAAATTACCATTATCTAGTTCATCCAACCATAATTTGCCGTGTAATAAAGCACTTTCTACTATTCCCCTTGATATACCTGATCCGCCTATTTTTCGGCTGCTATCCCAATATGATTGTGGGGCGGCTAGGTAATCAATATCGGGACAATTCAGGATACGCTCTACCATGATATGTCCGCCGGTGGCTTGTCGGCTAAAAGTAGAATGGAAATAGCCATAAAATACGCCAATAATCAGTGGTCTGCCCCAATTGGTTTTGGCTATTTTACAAAAGTACTCTATGTCTTCGACTACGACTTCTTGTTGAGCGATAAAGTAATCGATGACCCTTTGTTCTTTTTCGGGGTCTCGGAAAATGCCGTCTGCGGTAAAATTACGTTCGGTGGTATCGGGTACTGTTGCTGTTGATAATTTGTATTTTGTTGATTTCCAGGCAGTTTGGAGTGCTTTATCTGTTTTGTACTTATGGGTTAACCATTGTTGGAAATAGCGGGTCATGGCGGGGCTGGTATCGGGGTCGTGGTCTATAAATCCCCAATTGTGCCATTCACCATAGATTCCACCGGAGATGTGTAAGCCGATGACGGATTTACCTTGTTTGGTTTTCGCAAATTTTTCGCAAAAGATTTTGAGTTGTTGTCCGGCTTCGGTGCGCCATTTTTGGGATGCAAGGCTGGCGCGTATTGGTCGGCCTACATCACCGTCTTCCATGTTGAAGGGTGGGCCATAGCGTCGGGTATCTAGTGGGCCGTCGGCAAATGCTGCACATTCTTCGGGGTGTGCTTCGTTCCACCAGAAAGGCGCATTTACGTGTATGCGTACAACTATATTAGCATTGGGGCATACGTCGAGTACGCCTTGCACTTGTTTTTGGGCTTTTTTTATATCGAGTTTTTTGGTGTTTTTGTACCATATATCTTCGAAGTAAAGATCGACTTGGTAGAGTTGGATACCTGCTTCGCAGAAATTGGCGAGGTTGCGGCTGGGTCGTTCTTCCCACGACCATCTACCACCATATACGTGGGTGAGTGCGTAAAAGTGTGGGCTAATGGGTTGTTTGTTGACATAAATGGCTGGTTTCCCTTGATAGGGGGCTATTTTAGCCGTCTTGGCTGGTTGTGCTGTGGCGTTTTGCACCATCAAGCATAAAACAAATAAGATTTTTTTCATTGTTACAGATTGCTTATTTCTTCAAAGCGTATGGGGCAAAAGTAGAAAATTGTTTTGTAAGGTGCCGATATTTTCGTTTAATGGTTTTTTTACCGCATCTTTTGTCTTTACCACAACATTTAGAGTATTATATAATGGCTTGGCTTGGTCGCTTCGCTCTTTGTTTAGTACACGTATTTTTTTCTACCACAAAGTTCACAAAAGCGAAGCGATCACCCTACGCTTTGTGAACTTTGTGCCCTTTTGTGGTAGAAAAAAGTCAACGCTACGCTTTGTGCACTCAAAAAAAGAGCGAAGCGACCACCCCACGCTTTTAACAATTAGACTGTCAATCCCAAATGGACACTGCCATAGTGGTTAAAACACAACAACGCAAACAAAAAAAGCAAAACTTAAATATCCTTCTAACTAACTAAAAATCAACAACTTATTTGTTTTTTGCAAAAAAAAATACCGCCACACACCCTAATACCACAAATTTGGTACGATTTTTTGTATTATAAACAACACGATTCATTTTTAATCAACACACTTAAGCAACCGATCGTAAAAGAGATGAGATCTTATTTAACCCTCGCAATACTTGCGTTTTCACTATTTGCCCAACACCAAGCGGCCGCTCAAAAAAAAGAGTTCCCAAATGCAATCTCCGCCAAAGTTAATTTCCTTGACTACGGCGTATTCTACAACTCAGAGCCCAACCTCAGCCAAGGATTCGAACTGAGTTACCTCCGCAACGTACACAAATACGTCAACATCGGTATCCCCGTTAAAGTAGGACTCGCTAAGTTACCACCTTCTTTTGGCAAAAGCATGCTATCCATAAGTGCCGATGCCATCGCACAAGTAGCCAACACTGCCACCACCTCCAAGTTCTTACCTTACGCTTTTGCAGGTGCTGGTCTTGCCAACGATGATTTACTAGGTACTCACTTACAAATACCTATTGGTGGTGGTTTACAATACAAAGTCGGGCAGTATGCCAACCTTGCACTTCAAGTAGAATTTCGTAAGGCATTCAAAGACAACCGCGATAATTTCCAAGTGGGATTAGGATTTGTATATCTACTCCACAAACCAGATCCTCGTACCCTCGATATTGATAAAGACGGCACACCAGATGCTCTGGACAAATGCCCTACGGTAGCAGGGCCTGCCACAGCACTCGGTTGCCCAGATAGCGACAAAGACGGCGTAGCCAACGCAGAAGATAAATGTCCCGATCTGCCGGGCCCATTGGAAACCATGGGCTGCCCCGACGAAGACGGTGATTCTTACCCCGACGCTATCGACAAATGCCCCGATGTTGCAGGTACACTAGATGGCTGCCCCGATACAGACAAAGACGGCTTTGCTGATGATAAAGACGAATGCCCTACTGTGGCAGGCCGCTGGAAAGGTTGCCCTGATACAGATTTGGACGGTATTGCCGATAAAGACGACAAATGTCCAACGGAGCCAGGTACTGCTGAAAATGGCGGTTGTCCAGAAAAAAAGACCATGACCAAAGATAATGACGGTGATGGAGTCGATAATGAAGCCGATGCTTGCCCCGATCAAGCAGGTACATTAAATGGTTGCCCAGATAGCGATAGCGATGGCGTGGCCGACAAAGACGACGCATGCCCTAACGAAAAAGGCACTGCCAAAGGTTGCCCCGATGCCGATAAAGACGGCGTGGCCGACAAAGACGATAAATGTCCTAACGAAGCAGGAAATGCTGCTAATAACGGCTGCCCAGCCGTGAAAGATACCGATAAAGACGGTGTAGAAGATGCCAATGACCCTTGCCCAACGGTAGCAGGCACGGCCAAAGGCTGCCCCGATGCCGATAAAGATGGCGTTGCCGATAAAGATGATAAATGCCCCAATGAAGCGGGTACAACTGCTAATAGTGGCTGCCCTGAAATAAAAGACACCGATAAAGACGGTGTAGAAGATGCTAAAGACGCTTGCCCAACGGTAGCAGGTACGGCCAAAGGTTGCCCCGATGCCGATAAAGATGGCGTAGCCGATAAAGACGACAAATGCCCTAATGAAGCAGGTACAACCGCTAATAATGGCTGCCCTGAAGCAAAAGACTCCGATAAAGACGGCGTGGAAGACCAAGATGATGCTTGCCCATTCCTCGCAGGTACCGCCAAAGGTTGCCCCGATGCGGATAAAGACGGCATTGCCGACAAAGACGATAAATGCCCTAACCAAGCAGGTACTGAAGAAAACAACGGATGCCCCGAAAATAAAGATGCCGATGGTGACGGCTTTGAAGACGATAAAGACGAATGCCCTTTCCAGTCTGGTACTGCCAAAGGCTGCCCCGATGCGGATAAAGATGGCGTTGCCGATAAAGACGATAAATGCCCTTACGAAAGAGGTACTCTAAAAGGCTGCCCAGATACAGATAGCGATGGGGTTGCTGATAAAGAAGACCTTTGCCCTACCACACCGGGTAAACTTAAAGGTTGCCCAGATACGGATGGAGATGGCATTGCTGATAAAGATGATCGCTGCCCAACTACTGCAGGTATCGCCGCCAACGGTGGTTGCCCAGAAGTAAAAGATGCCGATAAAGACGGTATCGAAGACGCTAACGACCCTTGTCCTAACCAAGCAGGTACCATCAATGGTTGCCCGGATACGGACAAAGACGGTATCGCCGATAAAGATGACAAATGCCCCAACGATATAGGTGGATCAGCAACTAATGGTTGTCCCGACCGCGACGGTGATGGTGTGGCCGATAAAGACGACAAATGCCCAGAAAAACCAGGTACTTACGAAGGTTGCCCCGATACTGACAAGGATGGTATAGCCGATCATAAGGACAAATGCCCGAACCTTGCGGGTACAAGCACTACTGGTTGTCCTGAAAAACCAGCCGGAGTAACTGCGAAAGATAGCGATAACGATGGTGTGGACGATAGTATCGACCGTTGCCCATTCTCTCCGGGTATTGCTGATAACAAGGGCTGTCCAGAGATCCGTCAAGAAACAAAAGAACGCTTGGCTTTTGCAATGAAATCTGTACAGTTTGAGAACGGAAAAGCAAGCCTAAAGGCCGTTTCTTTCTCCATATTGGACGAAATAGTAGAGATTCTGCGCCAATACCCCGATTACCAATTAGCCATCAGTGGTCATACCGATAATGTAGGTAATGATGATGCTAATTTTAATTTGAGTACTGCACGTGCAAAAACCTGCTACGACTATATCATTTTCCGCGGTATAAAAGCAGATCGCTTGCGCTATGCTGGATTCGGTGAGTTAAAACCACTATACGAAAATAATACGGCTGCGGGTAGGGAACTCAACCGCAGGGTAGAGTTTGAATTGACGCTGGATTAGGAGTATAGTATTGTGACTTCGGCTTCGTGACTTCGGCTTCGCTCAGTCACCGTACTCACTTTGAACCTAAAGTTTGATCTTACGTGTTTTCCACAGTAACATTGAACCTAAAGTTGGATCTTACTTATTTTTTTAGTAATAATTTAGGCAAATAAGCGTATCCAAGTATAGGTTCAAAGTGAGCACGGTGACTGAGCGAAGCCGAAGTCACAGCCCTATTCAAGCCCCTCCAAGAGCAACTTGAATAGGGCTTTTTTTTTATGTCATAATATTCAATTGGATTTTCTTATAAAAATTTTAGGTGCAGCGCACCGTAATATTTGTAACATACATAGGCGGAGCATGGGCACGTAAAAATATAGAATAAGCAGTACATTTACCCCCTAAAAAGTATATATAACAATGAAAAATACTTTCGATTGCATCGTCGTGGGTGGCGGTTCTATGGGGTCTTCAACGGCTTATCACCTTGCCAAACGAGGCCAAAAAGTGCTTGTATTGGAGCAATTTGATTTTATTCATGGCTTTGGTGCACATGGTGGTCAATCGCGTTTGATTCGCAAAGCATACTTCGAACATCCTGATTATGTACCCTTGCTACTACGCGCCTACGAAAATTGGGCGCAACTAGAAAAAGAAACCCAACAACAGGTATATTTCCCGACTGGTATCCTTTATTTTGGCGAAAAAGGCGATGCATTACTGGAGAACATCAAAAATTCAGCGCGCATATACGAACTGCCGCTCGATATGCTGGATACGCCCGCGACTAAGCAAAAATACCCAATGTTCAGCGGAGTACCCGACGACTGGGAGTCTGTTTTTGAGCCGGAGGCTGGTTTTTTACTCCCTGAAAAATGCATAAGGCTTTACCTTCAACAAGCCATTAAGCATGGCGCAACGCTCAAAGCAAGAGAAAAAGTAACCGCTTGGCAAGAGAAAACCGACGGCCAAATAGCAGTAACTACCGAAAAAGCGACTTATGCCGCCCAAAAAATAATATTTACCGCCGGAGCATGGTCGGAACAGTTGATGCACGAACTACAATTGCCACTCAAGGTTACACGCCAAATATTAGGATGGGTGCAGCCGCAAAATTGGCCCACTTTTGTACATGGAAAAATGCCTTGTTGGGCCATCAGCGATAAGGAAAAAGGCTTGTATTACGGTATGCCCATCCTCCAAGAAGAAGACGCTGGCGGGCCTTTGGGCTTCAAATTGGGTTGCCATAAACATGGCGATATTGTACAACCCGATACTGTGGATAGAAATATTTATGAAGCCGATGAAAACACTTTTCGGCACGGCCTTGAGCAATATATGCCCGATGCCAACGGCGAAACACTGTCTATAAAAACTTGCCTCTATACCAATACGCCGGATGAAAATTTTATTATTGACCAACATCCACACTACAAAAATGTCGTCTTCGCTTGCGGTTTTAGCGGGCACGGCTTCAAATTTGTGTCCGTGGTGGGCGAAATCCTTTCCGATTTAGCATTGGAAGGCGAAACGCAGCAGCCGATTGGGTTTCTTCGGTTGAGGTTTAAGGGGCAAGATATACCGCATGAGTAGAAAAAAAACGCTCAAAAGTGAAAAGTCATTGTTTAATCGTTTCTAATACTATCTTTGCCCGATATTTTTATAGTGTATTAAAGCCTTATTCCTTAATAAATAACGAGCAAACTAATTTTACAAGATGTCTTCAACTAGCGAATCATGGGGTTCCCGTTTGGGTTTAGTATTAGCGATGGCCGGCAATGCCGTCGGATTTGGTAATTTCTTGCGATTCCCCGTCCAAGCGATCCAAAATGGCGGTGGGGCGTTTATTGTCCCGTATTTAGTCTGTTTTTTGCTTTTGGGCATGCCCTTATTATTTGTAGAATGGTCTATGGGGCGTTATGGGGGTATGCACGGCGATCACGCCACACCGTTTATTTTTGATAGAATGGGCAAAAAAGCCTTCTGGAAATACGTTGGCGTTTCGGGTATTTTTATCAATATTGGTGTTGCCGCCTATTATTGCTACCTCGAAAGTTGGACATTGGGTTACCTCTGGTACTCCGTAACAGGTGCATTTAGCGGACAATCTGCTGATGGTGTTAATCTCATATTTGACAATTACGTAGGACTTTCGGGTAATGTTCCTTGGGTTTGCTGGTTTCTTTGTTTGGGTATCAACACCTGGATATTATCTCGCGGACTGGAAGGCGGTGTAGAAGTAGCAGCCAAAATTGGTATGCCACTGCTGATACTTTTTGGCGTTTTCTTGGCTATTCGCGCTTTAACGATCACCGCCGGCGTAGATGGTGCCATCAATGATGGTTTAGTAGGTGCTAATTTTCTATGGAAACCCGATTTTTCAACCATTTGGACAGCCAAAGTATGGTTAGCCGCCGCTGGGCAGATATTCTTTACGCTCTCTGTTGGTTGGGGTATGATACATTCTTATGCCGCTTATATCAAGCCCAACGATGATGTTGTCCTCAATTCATTGTCGGCGGGCTGGACCAATGAATTTGTGGAAGTAGTTCTAGGTGCCAGCATTGTCATTCCAATTTCAATCGGTTATTTGGGTATCGAGCGCGTTGTTGAACTTACCCAAAACGGTGGTTTAGGATTGGGATTCCGCACCATGCCATACCTTTTTCAACAGTGGGGTACCGTTTTAGGTATGTTGGCCGGTGTAGCGTGGTTTGGATTGCTGTTTTTTGCAGGTATTACTTCTTCTTTGGCCATGGGTACGCCTTGGATGGGTTTTATGCGCGACGAGTTCAACTGGTCGCGTATGAAAGGCGCATTGTCGTTTGCGGTAATTGTTTGCGTTTTGGGTTTGCCAACTGTGCTATTTTACAAGCAAGGTGTGTTCGACGAATTTGACTATTGGGTAGGCACTGTAGGTTTAGTTTTGGCCGGATTGCTAGAAATTATCCTTTTTTCTTGGGTATTTGGTATCGAAAAAGGCTGGGCCGAAATCACGCGGGGTGCGGATATACGGGTGCCGATATTTTTCAAATTTGTACTTAAATACATAACGCCGCTCATTATCATTTTTGTATTTGTAGGGAGTTTGCCTGACATCTATGCCAACATGGTGCATAAAAAACTATACGCCCAGATAGCCGCCAGTACTTCTCCCGATGAAATAGCCGCGCTGCAAACCCAAATGACGTACCTCAATTGGTCGCGGCTTTTGCTATTGAGTGTCTTATTGGGCATTTGTTACCTTATCTATTTGGCCAATAAAAAAAGGATGTTAAAAGCAGCCAATGCTTAATATAAATACATAAAACTCAATAATTATGGATACTTCAGCACTCATCACCATGGTATTATCAATGGGTATTATCACGGGATTTACTTTTTATTTTTTCAAAAAAATGCTTTCCATGCCCATCAAAAAAACACCTCAGGATGATGATATGAATTATCCGAGGGGTGGATAGTAGGGCTTTGTGTACTTGCATTCAGTCTTTAAAATGAAATTTTTAAAGTGACTTTCCGTATCTTTGCAGCATGAAAAACTTACCAATTGGCATACAGGCTTTGACGGAAATCCGTGCAAAAAACTGCGTTTATGTAGATAAGACGCAGATAGTGCACCGATTAGCGACAACAGGGAAATACTATTTTTTCTCTCGACCACGTCGTTTTGGTAAATCTTTGTTGATTTCGACGTTAAAAGAACTGTATTTAGGTAATAAAGTCGTATTTGATGGGCTTTGGATTGAAAATAATTGGGACTGGTCGAAGAGCAACCCTGTGGTACATATTTCTTTTGATGATGTAGATTATCATGGGTTGGGCTTAGAAAAAGCACTACATGAAGAATTGGATTTGTGTGCAGAAGAGTATGACATAATCTTATCAAAGGAAACGCTAAAATCTAAATTTAAAGAACTCATAACCGCCTTATCAGATCATTTTGGTAAAGTCGTTTTACTTGTTGATGAGTATGATAAACCAATTATAGATTTTTTAGAAAAACATGAAATCCAACAAGCCCAGTTGAATAGAACTATTTTACGAGATTTTTATGGCGTTTTGAAAAATGCAGATAGCCATTTAGATCTTGTATTCATTACTGGCGTATCTAAGTTTGCGAAAGTTTCTCTTTTTTCGCACCTCAACAATTTAGATGACATTACAACAACAGAAAAATATGCCACATTAACAGGTTACACGGAAGCCGAACTAGCCCATTATTTTGCGGATTATTTAGAACCTATTGCCCAAAAATTAAATCTGTCGCAAGCGCATTTGATTGAACAGATGCGCTTATGGTACGATGGTTATAGTTGGGATGGCATCAACCGATTGTATAATCCTTATGGCACCTTGAAGTTTCTTGCTAATCAACGATTTGAAAATTTCTGGTTTTCGACAGGAAGCCCTCAGTTTTTGATTCAACAAATGAAAAAAATTACCTTTTTCAATGTTGAAAACGCTATTGTTAATAATAGAATCTTAGATAAATACGATATTGAAAATATTGAATTGATTCCCTTGCTTTTTCAAACGGGTTATTTGACGATCAAAAGCATAGATGCCATGACAGGTGATATGGTTTTGGATTACCCAAACAAAGAAGTGAGAGAAAGTATGTACTCGTTTTTGATTGATGATATTGCCAAAAATCCACAACGAATTCATACAGGACTGACAATCAATGATTTGAATAATGCCTTTGTGGCAAGAGATTTAGAAAAAGTCAAAACTATCCTCAATTCACTTTGCGCGGATTTGCCAGTGGAGGTTTTTGTAAAACAAACAGAAGGCTTATATCATGGTTTGATTCACGTGGTTTTTAAGTACTTGGGCGTATTTGTAAACAGCGAAGTTCATTCTTCTCAGGGGCATGCCGATAGTATTGTTCAAACCTTAACCGATGTGTATATTTTTGAATTCAAATTTAATAAAACCGCCCAAGATGGTCTCGATCAAATAAAAAAGCAAAATTACGCAGATCCTTATCGCGCTTCTGGCAAGATAATTACAGGCATTGGGGTTAATTTTAATGCCGATAAAAGAGGCATTGACGATTGGATTGAAGAGGTTTTGTAGAACATGTTAAGTAGTGTGTCACAAAGCCTCAAACAATGCATCCATTGTAATCTCTCGCTGAATTGTATTATAAAAATACTCGTTTTTTTTCACGCCATAAGAAGTAAGCATGGTGATTAAAAGATTTTTCCGAGTAGCCGTTTTATCTGCAAAAAATCGTTTTTTGTCTTCTAATTCGGCGGCGTATTTTTTGTCAATAACAAATTCAGAAACGGAAAACTTTATCTCTATGAGGTTAATCGTATTGTCCGCACGATCCAGCAGCAGATCAATTTGTGCGCCTTGTTCCTCAATCCTGCCATCACTACGCCATACGGATTGTTCGGTGTAAATGCCTAAAATTCCCAAACCTTTTTTGATTTGTTGTACGTGTTTTAAGCATAAATTTTCAAACGCCAGTCCGCCCCAAATTCGATAAACTGGTGTTTGTGATTTGTTGAGCCAAGCACCCTGTCCTGAGGCTTTTGAGTTCTCAATGAATTTTAGGTAGAAAATAGTATATTCGTCACACAATTTGAAAATTGCATCTTTTGTGGCTTTACCAAAAGGAAAATACTGTTGTACAAAACCAGATTCCAGTAGTTCTTCTAACATTTTCGTAGTAGAGCCGCCAGAATCAAAAGGACAAACTTCAATGAGTTGGTTGCGCGTTAAACCCGAAGGTTTGTCTGCCAAAGCACGAACAACGGCAAGGTGTCTTTCTGGATCATCGAATAATGCTGGATACAAGCTCACAAATTCTTCGCGGAGCAACCCATCTTGTGCAAAAAACAAGCGGTCAATGGCTTGTTCAACACTTTCACCTCGTCGTAATTCTTTGAGGTAGTGTGGGATACCCCCCATCATCATATAAATCTGTAATATTTGGTATCTTTTGAATTGCACCCGTTGACTTTCTAGAAATTGCTCAGTCTCTTTTAAATTGAAAGGTGCAAGTCGGATGCGACGTGTCAAGCGATTATGCAAACCACCTTTGTTTCGTACAATATTTTGAATCATCCAAGAAGCAGCCGAGCCGCAAATGACCACCACTAAATT